>DATCYH010000431.1:0-5272 GCA_036570405.1 Nocardioides sp. | reverse complement strand
CGACCAAGGCGGCCTCGAAGACGACGTACGCCAGCGTGGTCAGCGCCCCTGCGGCCATACCCACCACACGCCCGAGCCCGTGGGAGATGTAGCCGTAGAACGCACCGGTAGAGGTGATGTGCTTGGCCATCGCGGAATAGCCCAGCGCGAAGAGGCTCAGCACTATGGTCGCCACCAGGTAGCCCGCAGGCGCGTTGGCTCCGTTTCCGGAGCCGATTGCGATCGGCACGTTGCCGACCATGGCCGTGATGGGGGCGGCGGTGGCAACCGCCATGAACATGACGCCCCACAGCCCGACCGCGTTGGGCTTGAGGCGTTGGACTCGCGGTTTCCCGCGCTCAGTGGCGGGCTTGGTGACTCTTTCGTCAGCTGACATTTGGATTCTCTCCAGTGCTCGGGGTGCACTCCGTGAGGTGCCGATCGAATGTGGCGTGGACCACACCATGCGCCGTGATCTTGGCAGCCCACCTGAACCAAATCAAGACTTTGGTTCATCTTTCTTTTTTGGTTCGTGAACCATTGACTCTTTCGGTTGGACCAATAATGATGTGGGTCAGCAGCACCCGAGCTCGACCGCCGGCCGAGCCTCCACCACCAGGGAATGGGCGATGCACGACTACGACCTCTTCAGCTTCGACTCGAAGGCAGAGATGCTCGAGAAGTCGAAAGAGTTCTGGAATCCGGACAAGACACAGTTCTGGTCCGACAGCGGTGTCGACCTGGTCATCGACCGGCGCGAGGGCTACTTCCTCTGGGACATGAACGGTCGTCGCCTCATCGACGTGCACCTCAACGGCGGCACTTACAACCTCGGCCACCGCAACCCAGAGGTGGTCGGCGCAGTCAAGAGCGCCATGGACCGCTTCGACATGGGCAACCACCACTTCCCCTCCCTGGGGCGCACCGCGCTGGCCGAGGCCCTGCTCGCCAGCGCCCCCGCGACGCTGACCAAGGTGGCCTTTGCCTCAGGAGGTGGCGAGGCGATCGACATCGCACTCAAGAGCGCTCGCCATGCCACCCAGAAGCGCAAGATCGTCTCGATCGTGAAGGCCTACCACGGTCACACCGGCCTGGCGGTCGCCACCGGTGACGATCGGTTCTCCAAGATGTTCCTCTCCGATCAGCCCGACGATTTCCCGCAGGTGCCGTTCAACGACATCGCCGCGATGGAGCAGGCCCTCAAGGGACGCGACGTCGCCGCGGTGATCATGGAGACCATCCCCGCGACGTACGGATTCCCCCTCCCGGAACCGGGCTACCTCGAGCAGGTCAAGGCGCTCACCCAGAAGTACGGCGCCCTCTACATCGCCGACGAGGTCCAAACCGGACTCATGCGCACCGGCGAGCTCTGGGCGATCACCAAGCATGGCATCGAGCCGGACATCATGGTCACCGGGAAGGGCCTGTCCGGAGGCATCTACCCGATCGCCGCCGCACTCCTCAGCGAGAAGGCCGGTGCCTGGCTTCGTCAGGACGGCTTCGCCCACATGTCCACCTTTGGCGGGGCCGAGATCGGTTGCGTCGCCGCCCTGAAGACACTCGAGATCACTCAACGCCCCGAAGTGCGCTCCATGGTCCACTACATCAGCGACGTGATCAGTCAGGGACTGCGATCGGTGCAAGCCGACAACCCCGACTGGTTCACCGGCGTCCGCCAGAACGGCGTGGTCCTCGGCCTTGAGTTCGCCCATCCTGAGGGCGCCAAATATGTCATGCGTGAGCTCTACCAACTCGGCGTGTGGGCAATCTTCTCGACACTCGACCCGAGGGTTCTGCAGTACAAGCCGGGCATCCTCATGACCCCGGCGCTCACCGAAGAACTGCTCGACCGGACCGGGCTCGCCATTGGTCGCGCCGCCGGGAAAGCCGCAGCCACCGGACGGAGGGCCAGCTGATGACCGAAGCACGGCAACAGACCGCGATCGCGGCCGCAGGCCACATGCTCGAGAGGGCTGGATGGGCCGCGCGCTCCTATGGCGCCTACTCGGCCGCCGACGTGGACCGCATCGTCCGAGCCGTTGCCGACGTCGCCCACGCCAACGCGGAGAAGTACGCCGAGTGGGCCGTGCGCGAGACCACCTTCGGTGTCGTCGAGCACAAGATGATCAAGAACGTCGCCTGCTCCCGCGGAATCCTCGAGACCTACGCCGGTCACGACTTCGTCACCCCGCGCATCAACGACGAGGACAAGATCGTCGAGGTCCCTCGTCCTGCCGGCGTGATCCTCGCGATCACCCCGTCGACCAACCCGGTCGCCTCCGTGTTCTTCAAGGTGCTGCTTGCTCTGATGACCCGTAACGCCGTGGTCATCAGCCCACATCCGATGGCCAAGGAGTGCTGCACCGACGCTGCCGAGCTGCTCGCTCGCGCGGCGGTCGAAGCCGGCGCCCCGGACGGCATTGTGCAGTGCGTCGCCGAGCCGACGATTCCGCTCGTCGAAGCCTTGATGGGTGATGAGCGCACCAACGTCATCCTGGCCACCGGCGGGACGGGTGTGGTGCGTTCGGCGTACAGCTCAGGTAACCCGGCGATCGGTGTCGGCCCCGGCAACGTGCCCGTGCTCGTGGATGCCACTGCAGACCTGCGACTGGCCGCAAAGCGCCTCGTCGACAGCAAGGCCTTCGACAACTCAGTTCTGTGCACCAACGAGTCAGTGCTCATTGTCGAGGACTCCATTGCCGACAAGTTCACTCGCGAGCTGGAACGCGTCGGCGCCTTCATCCTCGACGAGGACGCAGCTGAGCTGTTACGCACCTATATGTTCCCCTACGGCAAGCTCAACGTCGACGTCGTCGGCAAGGACGCCTCCTGGATCGCCCAGCAGGCCGGGTTCCGGGTCGGACCGAAGACGCAGGTGCTGATCGCGCCCTTCGCCCAGGCCGTGCCCGAAGAACCGTTCACCCACGAGAAGCTCTCCCCCGTGCTCGGAATGATCCGCGTGCCCAGCGTCGCCACCGGCATCGCCACCGCGCGGGCCGTCGTACGCATCGCGGGCGCCGGGCACAGCGCCGCCATCCACTCGACCAACTCCGAAACCGTGATGCAGTACGCCGCGGAGGTGCCGGTGCTACGCGTGGCCGTGAACGTCGGCAACAGCACCGGCAGCTCAGGGCTGGGCACCAACCTGGCCCCCACCATGACGATCGGCACCGGATTCGTGGGACGCAGTTCCCTCGGCGAGAACCTGCAGCCCAAGCACCTCGTGAACTGGGCACGCATCGCCTACAACAACGACCCCGCCGAGGTGATGCCTGACTTCACTGGCGTCTCTCCCTGGGTCGACCACAGCGGGCCCGTGCCCAGCTATCCGCACGCCTCCAACGACTCGGTGCGTACGTCGACCCGCGGCAACACACCGTCCGCACGCGTCGACGCCTTGGCCACCCGCGTGGCCAACCAACTGGGCCCTCGCGCCGGCACATCGAGCGCTTCCGGCCGCTCCGGGAACGACGACACCTTCCGTGAAGAGATCCGCCGCCTCGTGGTGGAAGAGCTCTCCCAACTGATCAAGGGCTGACCCATGGCTGAACTGCGTTCCTTCATCTTCATCGACCGGCTGCAGCCGCAGACGATGTGCTATCTGGGCACCTGGATCAAGGGCTCCCTCCCCCGGGCACACATGGCCGCCCAGATCATCGAGGTCGCGCCCGGACTCGACATCGAGCCAATCACCGACGTGGCCCTCAAGCACGCCGATGTTGCTGCCGGCGTGCTCGTTGTCGAGCGTCAGTTCGGCTACCTCGAATTCCACGGCGAGACCGGCTCCGTCCAGGCTGCCGCCGACGGAGTCCTCGATGCGCTGGGAGCCAGTCCGAGTGACGCGGTGCGCCCGACGATCCTGGCCAGCAAGATCATCTCCAGCATCGACCAGCAGCACGCCTTCCTGATCAACCGCAACAAGATCGGGTCGATGGTCCTGCCCGGCGAATCCCTCTATGTGCTGGAGGTCCAGCCGGCGTCGTACGCGATCGTGGCCACCAACGAGGCCGAGAAGGCCGCCGACATCAAGGTCGTCGACTATCGCATGATCGGCGCCACCGGCCGGGTCTACCTCGCCGGCAAGGAGGCCGACGTGCGCCAGGCGGCCGAGGCAGCCGAGGAAGCGCTGCGGAGCCTGACGTGACCTCATCAGGCCCGGACCTGCGCGACCTGGTCGCGAGCGTGGTCAAGGAGATGGTCGGTGACCTGGTCAAGGACGCCGTCCGCGACCAGATGCGCCCGAGCGCGCCTGCTGCGCCTCCAACTCCGACCGCCGCCTCGAACGTCGGCGGCGAGTCCGTGACTGTGCGTGAGCACCGCGTGCGCACGGAGGCAGTGCGGATCACCAACGACGCCGAGCTCGACCAGTTCGCCCGGCAGTTGCTGGCCCTCTTCGAGAACCCCAAGAACCGCCAGGACCTGCGGGCCGGACGCCTGACGTTCCGACTGGCCAAGGCTTCATCGTCGGCAACGCCGACCGGACCGGCCACACGCATCGAGCGCGGCGCGGTCACCGAACGGCAGGTCAAGACCGCTGCCGAGTGCGGGCACCGCATCATCCTCGGACGACGTGCCGTCCTGACCCCACTGGGACGCGAGAAGGCCCGCGCCCTGAACGTCCACATCGAGAAGGAGCGCTGATGCTGAGAGCAGTCGTGACCGGCAACGTCTGGTCCACCAAACGGATCGAGGGCCTCCCCAACGGCGCCTTCCTGGAGCTCGTCACCGAGAACGGCGGCGCCCACCTGGTCGCCTTCGACGTCCTCGGCACAGGCATCGGCGAGCACGTTCTCGTCGCCCAAGGGTCCGTGGCCGCCGCCTGGTTCCCCGGAGCACCGCCACCCGTCGATGCCCTGGTCATCGGATCGATCGACCAGCCGCCGGCCGCCAAGCCGACCCGTGCCGCAAAATCGGTCGCTCCCTCCACGGCGAAGGCCAAGACCAACCCGGAGTAGTCCCACCCAGTCGTCTCACACAAGAGGTGTGAGCGGAGCACAACCAAGGAGCAGAAATGTCCAACGCGATCGGCATGATCGAGACGAAGGGCTTCGTCGCAGCACTCGCCGCGGCCGACGCCATGGTCAAGGCCGCCAACGTCACCATCACCGACCGACAGGAAGTCGGCGACGGCCTCGTGGCCGTGATCATCAGTGGTGAAGTGGGCGCCGTCAAGGCCGCCACCGAAGCCGGAGCAGAGACTGCGTCCCTGGTCGGCGAACTCGTCAGCGTGCACGTCATCCCGCGCCCGCACAACGAGCTCGGCAAGCACTTCGACCTCGCCGCCAAGTAGCCC
>DATCYH010000430.1:0-7433 GCA_036570405.1 Nocardioides sp. | reverse complement strand
GAGCCCGGTGGGCTTGTGGGTCTGGATCGACTCGGCCAGCGTGGACTTCCCGACCAGCACGGTGGTCAGCCCGACCTTGGCTTCGAGGTCGAGCAGGTCCGCGACGCGCGGGCGGCGCAGGTCGCCGTCGACGAGCAGCACCCGGCGGCCGGCCTGGGCCAGCGCGATGGCCAGGTTGGTCGAGGTGCTGGTCTTGCCCTCGGCGGGCATCGGCGAGGTGATCACCAGCGACTTCGGTTGGGAGTCCAGGTCGAGATATTGCAGGTTGGTGCGCAGCAGCCGGAACGCCTCGGAGCGTGGGGAGAAGCCTTGTACGTCGCTGAGCAGCGGCGTCTTGGTGACCGTGCGGTCGAAGGCAACGCTGGCCATGATCGGCGCCCCCGCGACCTTCTCGATGTCGGCGGGGTTCTTCAGGGTGTGGTCGAGCAGGTCGCGGATCAAGGCCAGCGCGAGACCCAGGATCAGGCCGATCGCGGCCGCGGCGGCGAAGTTGATCACGGTCTTCGGGCTGACCGCATCCGCGTTGTAGGAGGCGGAGTTGGTGATCGTCGTCGTCATCTGCGAACGGTTCTGCCCGCGTGGCGTCTCGATCTCCTCGATGTATTGCGCGAGCACCTCAGACTCGGCGCGGGCGATCCGCTGTGCCTCGGCCGGGTCTTCGTCGAGGGCCTTGACGGTCAGGATCACCGAGGTGGCCTCGGCCTCCGCGGAGACCTTGCCTTCGAGCTGGTCGGGTGAGAGCGGCGGGTCGAGCTTCTGCGAGACCCGGTCGAGCACTTCCTGGTGCGTGGCCAGGTTGGCATAGGAACTGATCTTGTAGAGCACGCCCGTCGTCGCCGAGGTGTTCTCGGCGAGCGTCTGGGCGTCGCTCGAGATGAAGATCTCGGCCTTCGACTCATATTTCGGCGTCATCAGCAGTGTCACTGCGGTCGCCACAGCCATCGCGACGAGGAACATTGCAACGATCGTGATCCTGCGCCTACGCAGGATCTTGGCCAGTTCTTTGAGTTCCACGCCATGCCTTTGAACGATGGGGTGCCGGGAAGGCGATTGCCTCCCGCTCAACGAACTCTAGTGGCTGGGGTTATCCATTCCGGTGGGTTTCACGCGGTGACTCGACCACCAGTGTCACCGGCCCGTCGTTCACCAGGGCCACGGCCATGTCCGCCCCGAAGACGCCTCGCTCCACGCGCGAGCCGAGCGCGACCAGCTCGTCGCAGAACGCCTGATAGAGCGGTTCGCTCACCGGGCCCGGTGCCGCCGCCGCCCAGGTGGGTCGGCGTCCCTTGCGCGCATCGCCATACAGCGTGAACTGGCTGATCACCAGGATCGGCGCATCCACGTCGGCTGCTGACTTCTCGTCGCGCAGGATGCGTACGTCGCGCACCTTGCGTGCCAGCCACGCCACGTCGGCGGGGCCGTCGTCGTGGGTGACCCCGAGCAGCACCACGAGACCCGGCGTGTCCAACTCTCCGGTCACCGTGCCGTCCACGCTGACCGACGCGGACGTGGCGCGCTGAATGACTGCCCTCATGGCAGGGAACCCAACGCGGTGCGCACGACCGGCCTGACACCGGCCGGCACGTTGGACTTCGGTGGATAGGAGGACAACGGGACGAGCCCGAGCTCCTGGACGACCTGGGAGACGTTCGCCAGCAACCCCTCGACCTGTTCGAGGCTCCGGTTGGTCTGTGCGACCAGGTCGGCCACCACGTTTCGGCGGCGCACGGACGACCCGCCGTGCTCGGCCTGGAGCAACGCCAGATATCCCTCGACGATCACGGTGATCTCATCGTCGTCCCAGGTACGTCGTCTCGCGGGCGGTGGCGGTGACGTGTCGGTGAGCGACCACTCACCGTCGGCGAGCGCGAGGGTCCCCTCCGAGATCATCGCCTCGGTGGCGGTCTGCAGGTCGAGCTGCCAGGTGTAGAGCAGGTCTCCGCTGGCCCGGATCTCCTGCTCGTGCTGTGCCCAGACCGACTTGGCGACGGCAATGGGTGAGGCGCTCGGGCCGATGACCCCCAGGGCTTCGGCGATCCAGGTCGTCATCTGTCGGTGCGGCACCCGACCACCCTGTCATCTGCGTCAGGTCGGCGACGGCAGAGCCCCGCAGAGTGTGAATTCACGACGGGTCGGCGAATGAGTCAATTGGCGACGGGTGGGCGGATGCCGAGGAAGGAACGGGCCTCGTCGGGCGTCATCAGCGTCCGCTGGGCAAGTGCCCCCATCTCGGCCGCGCGCGAGACGAGCTGGGCATTCGAGGACACCGGAACGCCTCGCGACAGGGTCAGCACGTCCTCCATCCCGACGCGCAGGTGCCCACCCTTGGACAGTGCGGCCAGTCCGACGGCAAGTGTCGAACGGCCGATCCCGGTCGCGCCCCACGAGGTGACCTCGGGCGGCAGCGCGGCGACGGCGGCGACCAGGGCGTCGGCAGTCCCCGGCATCCCGCCGGGCACCCCCATCACCAGGTCGACGTGCACGCGTCCGCCGAACGGCAGGCCATGACGCGAGAGCAGGCGCGACAGGGAGGCGACGTGGCCGAGGTCGAACAGCTCGAACTCGGGCACCACCTCCCGTTCCTGGGAGAGCTGATAGAGGTCGCACACGAACGGCCACGGGTTCAGGAACACGTCGTCGCCGAAGTTCGTGGTTCCCATCGTCAGCGAGCACGAGTCCGGGGCCGCGTCCAGCACCTTCAGCCGCTCCGAGAGCGGGTCGTGCACCGAGCCGCCCGTCGAGAGCTGGACGACGAGTGAGGTCGAGGCGCGCAGCGCGGCGACGGTCTCGGTCAACAGGCCCAGATCCAGCGTCGGCGCGTGCGAGTGGTCGCGCACGTGCACGTGGATCATTGCCGCGCCGGCGGCTTCGCATTCGACGGCCGTGGCCACGAGCTCCTCGAGGGTGGTGGGGAGCTGCGGGCAGTCGGCCTTGCTGGTCTCGGCTCCGGTGGGAGCCACGGTGATGAGCAACGGTTCGGACATGGCCTCACTCAACCAGATCGGCGGGGCACGTGGGTGGAGCCCACCAGCTGCTCATTAGGGTTGGTCGGGTGCCCTCCGTCCTCTTCGTCTGCATCGGCAACGTCTGCCGCTCCCCACTGGGTGAGCGGCTGCTGCGCCTGCGCCTGGCCGAAGAAGGAGCAGGCGATGCGTACGCCGTCTCGAGCGCCGGTGTCCGGGCCCTGAGGGGTCGCAGCATGCACCCGGAGTCGATCCGCACCCTCGAGGAGCGCGGCGGCAGTCCCGAGGGGTTCGTCGCCCGGCAGATCACCGGCAGGATCGCCGACGAGGCCGACCTGATCCTTGCCGCGACCCGCGAAGTGCGTTCCAGGCTCCTCGAGGAGTCGCCGAGGGCGCTGCGCAGGACCTTCACGCTCACCGAGTTCGTGGCCCTGGCCGAGGCGGACCTTGCCGAGGGCAAGCGTCGCGCTGGGGGAGCCGCTGCGATCATCGAGCGCTGTGGGCAGGCCCGGGGCTCGCTCCAGCCTGAGCTCTATGACATCGAGGACCCAATCGGCCGATCTGCCGCGACCTTCGATCGGGTGGCCTCCGTGATCGACGAACAGACAGCGCGACTTGCCAAGATTCTGGCCCGCGAGAGCCTGATTTCAGGCTGATCGGGGCCAAAATGGTCAACATGGGCCATGGCGCAGATGAACAGTTTGGGTCATGCATGCTCAAATCCCGATGACAGGGGTGCGCTGCACCCCTGTCTTCGGCTAGAGTCATCCTCGACAGCCCGTTACGGGGGGCATGGCGTCCCACACACTTAGCTCGGAGTTATACATGAAGAAGATTCTTGCTGGCACGTCCGCCGGCGTCCTGATGGCTGGTGGCCTTCTCGTCGCCACCGCCTCGGCGCCCGCCCAGGCCGACCCCTATGGCCCCACGCTCTACACGTTCTGCGACATCAGCGGCGTCAGCACCAGCGCCGGCCAGAAGGTCGTCTTCAAGCTGCGCGTGAGCTCCAACTCGGTCAGCGGCTGGTCGCCGTCGATGACCGTCACCATCATCCACCGCAACGGCGGCGGCAACGCGATCGACAGCCACACCTCGTCGACCGCCGGCACCGGCACCAAGACGATCTCCTACAAGGCGAAGTACCGCGGCCCGCAGACCATCTCGGTGATCGCGCAGCCGAAGGCCGGATCGGCCTACCAGGGCTGCACCGCCCGCTTCGGCCTCCGCGTCGCGAAGTGACGTCGGTCTGACCACAGCACGTCCAGTCCACTGCCTCCCGGTCCCCCGGGAGGCAGTGGCATTTCTGCAGGAGTTGGGTTCTAGGTGTTGAAGCGGCCGCGGTTGTGGGTCCTCGGGTTTCTGTTCGTGATCGTCCTCGCGGGCGTGTGGGCCGGCTGGCAGGCCTGGCAGGTCCGTGCGGACCTGATGGCCGCCCAGTCGGACGCCCAGTCGCTGAAGGCATCCCTGCTGGCCGGCGACCAGCAGGCCGCCGAGGGCCAGCTCAAGGATCTGCAGCAGCACAGCGAGAACGCCTCGGAGCGCACCGACAGTGCCACCTGGTCGGTCTTGGAGGTGCTGCCCGTCTTCGGCGATGACGCCAAGGGCGTGCAGGTCGTCAGCAGCGTGCTCGACGACCTGGCTCGTGACGGCCTCCCGGCACTGGTCAAGAGCGGGACCGACCTCGACGCGGGCAGCTTCGCGCCGCGCAACGGCAAGATCGACATCGAGTCGGTCAAGGCGATCACCGAGCCCGTCTCTGCCTCGGAGGGTGCCTTCGCCGAGGCGGACGCGCGTCTGCGCGCGGTGGACTCCGACGGCTTCGTCGGCGCCTTCAAGACGGCGTACGACGATCTCTCGGGGCAGATCCGCTCTGCCAGCAGGAGCATGGACGCCGCTGCCCGAGTCGCCGACATCCTGCCGAGCATGCTCGGTGAGTCTGAGAAGCGCACCTACATGCTGGTGTTCCAGAACAACGCCGAGCTCCGGTCCACCGGCGGCCTGCCAGGTGCCGGTGCGATCGTGACCGCCGACGACGGCGACATCGAGATGACCCGCCAGTTCGTCGCCACGGACCTTCCCTACAAGGAAGGCGACTCGCCGCTCCCGGTCACCCTGGAGGAGCGGGCGATCTTCGACACCAAGGTCGGCGACTACTTCCAGGACGCCAACTTCACCCCCGACTTCCCGCGCACCTCCGAGCTGATGGCCGCGCACTGGAAGCGCAAGTTCGACCAGAAGGTGGATGGCGTGATCTCGATCGACCCGATCGCGCTTGCCTATCTGCTCGGCGGCACCGGGCCGGTGACCGTCGACGGGGTCACCCTGACCAAGGCCAACGCGGTCGACGAGCTGTTGAACAAGACCTACCTCAAGCGCTCCGGCGCGGAGCAGAACGAGTTCTTCGAGAAGGTTGCGAAGCAGATCTTCGAGAAGTTCAGCGCAGGAGAGGGCGACCCCCGCAAGATCCTCGAGGCGCTGGCCCGGGCCACCGACGAGCGGCGGCTGCTGGTGACCTCATTCGACGAGGCGGAGCAGGCCAAACTGGCCGGCACCAAGGCGGCCGGCGAGATGTCGGCCGGTGACGGTGACGGCCAGATCGGGGTCTATCTCAACGACGCCACCATGTCGAAGATGTCCTACTACCTCGACTATGACGTGAAGGTCCGTGCCACCGGCTGCGCCGACGGCGTACAGAAATATTCCGGCACCTTCACGCTCAAGGCAGACACGCCGCCCAACATTGCCAAGCTGGCCGACTCCGTGACCGGCGTCGGCATTGATGATGCCAAGAAGGGCGACACCGCCGTCGTGGCGCACATCTATTCACCGGTGGACGGTGACTTCGACAAGGTCTTCATGGACGGCCAGGTGCTGCCCGACCGGTTCAATGAGCACGAGGGACACGTGGTCTCGTCCGTGGCGCTGATCTTCGAGCCCGGCGAGCGGCACGAGGTCACCTTCCGGATGACCGGCAGCCCCGGTCACCAGGGCGCGACCGACGTCGTGGTCACCCCCGGCACCAAGATGCAGAACGAGTCCTCCCGCGTCGCCTCCGCATGCGACTAGTCACCGGACGACGTCAATAGACGATCGCCTGCACGCCCTCGCCGAGTGCCTCCTCGACGAAGACGGGCGCCCCGGCGATCCGCACACCACTCAGGGCGTCCTCGGGCGTGATCCCACGCCGGTCGGCGCACTGGGTGCAGAGCGTCACCTGGCCGAGTTCGCGCACGGTCGTGAGCAGGTCGGCCAGGGGGGCGGCCAGCGGCAACGAGAACTCCTCGGCCTTCCCGGGCACCGCGAACCACGCGGCCTCACCGGTCAGCCACAGCCCGACCTCCACCCCGGAGGCGGCAGCAGTCGCGGCAACGGTGAACGCCTGGTTGCACCGCTCCGGGTCCTCGGGGCCACAGGTCACCTTGATCAAGAGTCGTCGAGCCATGCCAGCAGCCTAGACTGACCCCCATGCCTTTCGAGTTGCCCGAGAACCTTCACCCCGACTGCGGCCCGATCGCCTGGATGCTGGGCACCTGGCGCGGCAACGGCCATGGTGACTATCCGACGATCGACAAGTTCGAGTTCGGCCAGGAACTGATCTTCACCCACGACGGGCGACCGTTCTTCCACTACATGGCCCGGGCATGGATCATCGACGAGACCGGCGAGAAGGTCCGCGACGCGGCCATCGAAACCGGCTTCCTGCGCGCGCGAGGCGAGGGCAAGGTCGAGCTCGTGCTCACGCACGCCAGCGGCATCGCCGAGGTCTGGTATGGCGAGGCCGGCGCAGGCAAGCTCGAGATCGCCACCGACGCCGTCGTACGCACCGAGTCCGCCAAGGAGGTCACCGCCGGCAAGCGGCTCTATGGCAACGTCGAGGGCGACCTGCTCTATGCCTATGACATGGCGGCCGTCGGTCAGGCCCTCCAACCCCACCTCTGGGCCCGACTCAAGCGCCAATGAGCGACTTCGCCGACAAGATTCGCTCCAGCGGCAAGCGACTCACCGCCCAGCGCGAGCTGATCCTCCGCGCGGTCGAGACCCTCGGTCACGGCACGCCCGACGAGATTTATGCCGAGGTCCTCGAGCACGCCCCGGCGGTGAACCTGTCCACGGTCTATCGCAACCTCGAGGTGCTCGAAGAGCTCGGCCTGGTCCGGCACACGCACCTGAGCGATCGCGCTCCGACCTATCACTCGATCACCGACCACGAGCACTTCCACATGGTCTGTCGCAACTGTGAGAAGGTCACCTCGCTCGACCCCACCATGCTGAGCGACTTCGTGGCGCGCCTGCGCGAGGAGCACAGTTTCGAGCCGGACATCGGCCACCTGACCGTCTTCGGGCACTGCCTCGACTGCGTCAGCGCATCGCCACCGGCGCAGCCAGATAACGCGACAACACCTCACGGGCCTGATCACTGATCACCCACCCGTCACCGGTCGAGGTGTCCCGCAGCACCTGGGTCGTCTC
>DATCYH010000429.1:0-5568 GCA_036570405.1 Nocardioides sp. | reverse complement strand
GGCGGTGGCCTCATCCAAGCCCGCAAGGTCCGCTCGGAGTGCCACGGGCGCTTCGTGCACAGGGTCGGCGCTGACCGTGACCGGTATCAGTCGCGGCGATTCCCTTTGCGATTCGCGCAAGATCGACTCAGAGACGGGTTCCGGGACAGGCACCTGCGGGGTCCGGAACTCGACGAGGTTCCCCTCCGAGAGTCTCGATTCGAGGCAGGGCGCGGGATGTCCTCGGAGTAGTGCGCTGATCCCTGCATCGTCAACGATGCAGACATGGTTGTCGCTGCGGCGCTGATCTTCGTAGTAGACGAGCCTGTCGCTGCGCCCCAACCTCCAATCGACGACGTTGTCCCCCAACTCACCAACGACGAGCAGGCTGACACTTCGGTGGCGCCGGTCGGCTGCAACTTTGGCCGCACCACGGCTCCTAAGCATCGCCAGCAGGTCATTACGGACCACCCGTAGACCATCGACACACGTCGCGCCAGTGAGCGCGACGTCATGTCCACGCAACGACGCAACGCTGCCGCCACACTCTGGCCGCCCCATATCGCATATCGTGGACCACCAGCCTTCTTGGCGCCAGTGGCTGCCCCGTGCGTGTGGGTTGGTCTTTTGATTTGGACTGACGACTCTCGGACGCCGTCAACGACGCTTCAGTCCGCCAACCCCAGGACCGGTCACGACGCGTCCCCGTCGGTCGGCCGCACGGTCCTCCCACGCTTCCGACTCCCCCGGTGGTAGGACTCCCGGCTCATTTTCGACATGTGCGCAGTCCCGACTTCCTGAGTCATGGCACCCATCTGCTCGACCTCGTTGAGTTCAGCGCGGATCTCTGGCTTGAGGGCGTCGGGAGCGACCTCCAACGACCTCGACAAACGAGCCTTGGTCTCATCGAGGAACCGCGTGCCAGTCTCGACTTCACCGCGCTCGAACGCCTCCGATGCCTGCCGCTTGGCGTCCTGCGCCTCCTGGAAGAGCACCTCTGAGTGCACCGACGGATGCGGCACGCGCCCAGCGGCCTCGTCACCCGGGACCACGTTGACGGTGATGGGCAGCGCCGCCATCTGCTCGACGAGGGACGGCAGCTCGACATACGACAACTCGAGTGTGGCGATCTGTGCGAGCCCGAGGCCGGCCATCGCAGGCACCTTGAACTTCAACAGGACCTTGCGGGTCTCCTCGCCATAGAGGTCACCGAGCTCGATCATCACGGTGCCGTCGCCGATCTGCTGGACCGGGAGGTCGTTGTAGAGCCTGAGGAACTGCACTGCTGGCTCAAACTTCACCGTCAACGACGCGGACTGCACGACCTTGTTGAGAAGGCCGTCAACCTCACCAGCGATCGCAGCGCCCGCCTCATCCGGGTTGTCCGCGAACACGTGGTTGCCCGAACCCGCCCGCGACATCGTCGAGAGCAGCGTCTCGTCGTAGCCCTGGCCATAGCCAAGGGTGGACGTCACGAGGCCGTCGGCATAGGCCTTCGCCGTGACGGAGGCGAACTCATCGGGCAGCCGAAGCCCCGTGTTGACGTGTCCGTCGGAGATCACCAGCACGGTGCCACCGGTCATGGCGACCCTGCGAATCTCGCGCAACCCCCGCAGGTATCCCGCTGAGAGGTCTGTTGTGCCGCCGGAGCGAACGAGCTGGATCGCCTGGCTGACGGCGTCCTTGTCAGTGAGCGGACCAGCGGGTACGACGACCTGAGCCGAACTGTCGAAGGTGACGAGTCCGAAGTTGTCGGTCGGTTCGAGGCGGCGCACGAGTGCGACGAGCGCCTGCTTCGCGCCTTCGAGCGGCGCACCGTCCATCGATCCGCTGCGGTCGAGCACGACCTGCAACGAGGCTTGTGCCCTGGTTGCGTCGGCAAGCGCCACCGGTGCCTCGAGTTCGAGGAGTACGGCGACCTCGTCTTCAGCCTCGTGGGCGACGACGTTGACGTCGAGGAGTGCGTTGATCTTCATGCTGGTTCCCCCTAAGGAATTCCGTGCCTGGACACCTCACGAAATGAGTCGTGTCCGTGTCAGAACAAGGTAGGAGAGACCCCGGACAGAATTTGCTGGCCCGACTGGCCGACGAGTCAGCCGCCGTGGTGCTGAAGCAACTCCCGAGCCAGGTCAGCACCCGCTGCTGCGAGATGCGGAGGGCTCACCACGGAGGCCTCCGGTCCGGCAACAAGCAACAGCAGTCCGAGCCGGCGTTCCAGCGGTGGCAGCATCGCCAGCTTGAGGGTCACAGAGTTCTCCTCGTCGGCGACGACGGTGACGTGTTCGGCGTACATGTCGGCGGCCCAGCGGGTGGAGTGCAGCATCGAGACCTGAACGGTTTCGGTGGCCCGCTGTTCGCGCAGCCGTGAGGCCAGGTCATCGGGCAGTTCGAACTCGTCCGACAACACCGCGACGCTGCGCACGTGTGAGAGCAGGTAGGTCCGCATGCGCCCGCCGGCATCGAGCGGTCCGGCGTCGACCTCCCACCCGCGGCGGGTGGCCACGAGTCGATAGGGCTCGATGACGCGTGTGCTCACACCGAGGTCCCAGGTTCGCGAATATTCGATGTCGACACGGCTGCGGGTGCGTTGTGCCTCCTGCAAAGCAGCGAGGGCCTCACTGCCACCCCGTTGGCCGTGCAGGGGTCCGGCGTGGTCGCCGAGCATCGTCTCGGCGAGTACGTCGATCGCGGCCGCGAGGTCTCCGTCGTCCGGCTCGAGCTCAAGCAGACCGCGCGCCGACGCATAGATCAGTGCCAGCTCACTGGCGTCGACGTATTCGACGCCGAGTTCCTCGAAAGGTCGCGGATCCGAGATGCGCACGATCTCTGCGTCGTTCGGGTCGATGTCGTCGCCATCAGGCCCGAAGAACTCCAGGACGTCGGGCCGGGTCAGACCGAAGAGGTAAGGATTCAGGTCGGCGGCATAGAAGGTGAGGATGTCCTCGCGGAGCTCTCCGGGATCGACGCCGACCTCAGCAGCCAACTGGTCGAGCGGCATGCCGCTCGGATGAGCGGCGAGGGTCTCGAGCACCTGGGGCAGCCGGGCCAGCCTGACGACGTACTTCGGTGCGATAGTCATGAGCCGGCCACCGTAGTGAGCTCTTCGATCAGTTCGGTCCGGATCTCGTCCGGTCCCACAACGCGCACCCGCGTCCCGAGTTGATAGAGGCGATCTCTGAGCGCGGCCCGATGGGTGACCCGATAGACGAACTCGGTCTCCTCCCCCTCCGCTGACTCCTGCATTGGCGGGCCGAGCCACCGGCGTACGTCGGGCGCATAGGGCGTCGCGGCCCGCAGCACGACATTGACGGGTGGGTCGATCAACCAGGTCATGGGGTGGAGCCCCGGGTGCTGGGCCTCGGGATCGCTGGCGGCGGTGTGGGCCTCGTCGGCGTGCACATCGCTCATTCGAGCGACGACGTAGACCTTGGGTTCGACTGCTCCGTCCTCACGGGCGAGTAGGTACCACTTGCCGTGCTGGGTGCGCACCGCCTGAGGGTGAGCAACGCGAGCCGACCCGTTGTAGCGGTAGCGGAGCAGGCACCCGAAGCGCACGGCCCGGAGCACCTCAGCGAGTTGTTCGTCGTGCCCAGCGAGCGGCAGATCGGCGCCCATGCTCGGGGGACGCTCGGAGTCGGGCAGCCCCAGGCGCTGCACCAGGTCATCACGATCCGCAAGCAGTACGGCGCGTTGCAACGCCCGCTGCTGTGCCGGCGTGAGTGCAACGCGCAGACGGTTGTCGACGGTGACCATGCGATAGCGCGCCTGAGTTCCCGGCTCGCCGATGCTGTCGATCTGCCAGCCCTGCTTGATCAGGTGGCCGAGTTCGCGTGTCAGCAGGCGCTGCGCGTACTCGCCCTCAAAGCCCGCGATCTCGATCAGCTTGTCGGCAGGTGCACCCTGCTCCCCCGCCAACTTCAGGTAGGCCGCGATCTTGACCAGCCGCTCCATCGGCCCTCGCTGATCACGCCCTCGTGTCTTCGCCATCGTCGCCCCCCTGGTTGTTGGAGGTTCCAGTCTGGTGGATCGGGCGCCACAGGGTAAGGACATCGGCGCATTCCGGGCGAACTCCGGCGAAGAGCCGACCGTGCCAACGCGCGTCTGAGCGGTGACGGTGACTATCGCCTTGAGGATTGTGGGTACATCATCTCAGTGGCAGAGTGCTGAGCGACGTGGCGGCTCAGGGCTACATCTACTGGAGTCGACCTCAGGTGAACATGGTGTAGAGAGGCGGACCGGAGCATGTTGCCGGAAGCATGGATTGAGGCACTGGGTGAGGAGTTCGATGCTTCCCGCTTGTCTGCGGTATTGAATGCCGTCGAGGATGAGCGCGCACGGGGAGCCGTCTACCCACCCGCGAACAGGGTCTTTCGCGCATTCGAGCTCACCACCTACGACCAAGTCAATGTTGTGATCCTCGGACAGGACCCCTATCCCGGCGAGGGCCAGGCAGACGGCCTGAGCTTTTCAGCGCCGAACGGCCCCAAGCCGCTATCCCTTCGCAACATCGAACGCGCGCTCCGCGAGGATCTCGCGCTAAACCTTCCTGACGGAGGCGATCTCGCGGCATGGGCGCAACAAGGGGTGCTGCTCCTCAACACCGCTCTCACCGTCAAGGCTGGTGCGGCGAACTCACATGCCGCGCTTTGGCAGGACTTCACCAACACTGTCATCAGAGCGCTCAATGACAGACCACGAGGCGTCGTGTTCTTGGCTTGGGGCCAGGCTGCCGTACGCCAATTGCGGCTGGTCACCCACGCACACCACAAGATCATCCCAGCGGCCCATCCCGCCGCCCGCGTCAAAGCTGAGAAGCGGATGTATTTCGCGCAGCCGTTTTCGCAGGCCAATGCAGCAGGGAACGCCCCCGGGATGGACTGGCCATCCCCAATCGTTTGGGGTCGGCTGCCAAGGCATCAGTAGCCGCCGCGCGTCAACGTTGCTCGTCTGGTCAACTCCAAAGATCTCTGCCTCCAAGGTGTAAGACGCACCAAGGCGCGAGGTCCGGGTCAGCGGTGTGTGCCGTGGAGCTTGGCCGGAGGTGAGTGAACCGGCGTAGACCAGCCACGACCGAACTGCCTTCAACTAGGTGCGCTCGCAGCGTCTGCGGACCTCGGCGATTACGGCTCGCTCTCGGGCGTTGGCTGGACCATCCACAGCTGCAACCTGCTCCGCCACTTCGATCAGGTCGCTCAGGTCTCCTTGCACCGCATCCAGTTGACGCCACACCTCCGCGGGGTCGATCGTGATGAGCCGGGCGAGCTCATCGTCAACCACTTGGTGGCGCTTCTGAACAAGGCTGACGATGTGACGGAGCAGCGACGTTTCGTCATCGGAAGCCTTTTCGTCGGCCATGACTACGAACCAGGCGACCCAGAGCATCAATCTTGGGTGTCGTGACTTCGCCGTCAGGTTATCGGCGATCTCGATGATGCGTGCCTCATTACGGAAGACAGCGCGAGCATGGCGGCCCACGATCAATGTCGTCTGCCGATTCACAACTACTGAGAGTGGAATTCCAACAAGTGGGATGCCGACCTTGATGACGTTCCGCTGAAGCAGATACTTGCCGACAACCGGAAAACCCTT
>DATCYH010000428.1:0-2429 GCA_036570405.1 Nocardioides sp. | reverse complement strand
GGCTGGCCGTTGCGCTGCAGAAGCGTGGCCACCTCGCGCGCGCTCGCGAAGCGTTCGGCCGGGTCCTTGGCCAGGCAGCCCGACAGAACGGCGTTCGCGCGACGTACGTCTGCAGAGTCGCCCACGAGGTGCGGGATCGGTGCGTTCAGGTGCGCTTGGGCGACCGACAGATCGCTGCCCTGCCACGGCGGACGACCGGTCAGGCAGGCCCAGAACAAGCACCCGAGTGCATAGAGGTCGGTGGCAGGGGACGGTGCCGCGCCGTTGAGTCGTTCGGGTGCGAGGAACCCCAGCGGGTCGGCCGAGGTGCGGGCCTCGGGATCGACCAGGGCTGCGGTCGCCGACAACAGCACGAACGGGGGAACCACCTCGGGGTCGCGCACCAGGACCGACCCCGGCTCCACACGACCGTGGATCACCCCGGCCTCGTGGAGCGCGGCCAGGGCCATGGCGACCTGAGCCACGACCGCAGCGGCCGATTCGTGAACCAGCGGGCCCCGGGCCGCAATCAGGTCGCCCAGCGGTTCGGCTTCGACATGACGGGCGGAGAGAAACAACCGGTTCCCGGCGCGTCCACTTTCCAGCACCGAGGGGATGTGGGGCGAGTCGACCCGGGCCACAGCGTTGGCCAGGGCAGTGAATGCGGCCTCCTCGTCGGGACCGGCCCCGGCCACAGTCAGCACCAGCTCGACGCGACGCTGCAGCCGCAGCTCCGTGGCACCCCAGGTCTCCACTCCGGCCATCTCCGGCATCAGCCGTTGCTCGAGTCGGTGGCCAGCGATCACATCCCCGGTCTTCATGGGAGTCCGCTCCGCTCGACAACCTGGACGCGGGCCTCGACGTCCACGCCGCCCCTCCCGATCCGGTCCTCGACCAGACGGTGGCCGAGTCGTCCTCCAGGAGTGGGGAACTGACTCACTTGAGCCCCTCGGGGCAGGTCGACGGCGGAGTGCCGAACCCGTGCGTGCACGTCGAATAGCTCGGCAGCGCGGGCTCCTCGGCCGCCGGCGGGAAGGCCAGGTCGGGGTCCTCCACGATCGCCTTCATCTCGACCAGGCTGAGCCGGAACTGCTCCTTGATCTCTTCGTAGTCGGTGCCCGGCGGCAGGTTGGCGATGGTCTCCGAGGCCACCACCTCGGGCTTGCCGGCCTCCGGGTCTGCCAGCACGACCACGCGGTGCGTCATCAGGTCGCGATCACCGTTGAAGAACCAGACCGCGACGCCGCGGCGCCCATCGGTGCGGGCGCTGAACTCCTCGCACTCCGCCATCCCGGGCTCGGTGAACTCGTCACAGTCCCACGCGAAGGCGCCGTTGTCGTCCGGCGGTTGGTGGGAGACGTGGATGGTGAACTCGCGATCGCCCTCGAAGGCGCGGACCGACCACGCGGTCGCCGACTCCACCCAGTCCTCCTGGGGCAGGAACCTGGGCTTGCCGTCGACCAGGTTCTCCGGCTGGACGCTCCACGAGGTCGCCGCGGCCGGTCGGATCCGGGTGTTGTTCGGGAACGCGTCGCCTGCGGCACCCTGGAGGATGGAGGCCTGCCTCTTCGCCGTCTCCAATGGGCCCGGGCCCTTGGCACCGGGGTCCTTCTCGTTGAGCTGGACGACCACTGCCACGGCCACCGCTGCCACCAACATGAGGACGGTCAGGGCGCCCAGCACCCTGAGCAGGACCGACTGTGTCCGCCGCGGCTCGGGTCCACCCGAGGGGGTGCCGGGCGGCGGGGGCAGATGGGTGCCGGAGGAATGTGGGGTGGCCATGTCAGGGGTCATCTTGCCGCACCGGTGAACACCGCACACCCGATCCACGCCGAGGCCGTTAGGATCGACGCCCGTGAAGACTCTCGTGATCGGAACCGGTGGCCGCGAGCACGCGCTCGCCACGGCACTCGCCCAGGACCCGTCCGTCACGCAGGTGCACGCTGCTCCGGGCAACCCCGGCATCGCCGCGGTGGCCACGCTGCACGAGGTCGACCCGATGGATGGTGCGGCGGTTGCCGACCTGGCCGAGCGTCTCGGCGTGGACCTCGTCGTGATCGGCCCCGAGGCGCCCTTGGTGGCCGGAGTCGCGGATGCCGTGACCGGTCGCGGTATCGCCGTCTTCGGGCCCACTGCCGCGGCTGCGCAGCTCGAGGGATCCAAGGCGTTCAGCAAGGACGTGATGGCTGCCGCCGGCGTACCGACGGCACGCTCGTTCACCTGCACGACGCCCGAGCAGGTGGCTGCGGCACTCGACGAGTTCGGGGCGCCCTACGTCGTCAAGGACGACTCCCTGGCAGCCGGCAAGGGCGTGGTGGTCACCGCCGACCGCGCCGAGGCCCTGGCCCACGCCGCGACCTGCGGCACCGTCGTCATCGAGGAGTTCCTCGACGGCCCTGAGGTCTCGCTGTTCGCGGTCTGCGACGGGACCACGGCACACCCGCTGCGTC
>DATCYH010000427.1:0-4098 GCA_036570405.1 Nocardioides sp. | reverse complement strand
CGCAGATCTTGTGTTGCTCGATGGGGACCCGCTCGAGGATGTCGGCGCCTACGATCGACCGGTCCTAGTCGCGAAGGCGGGAGTCATTGCTCGCAACGACCTAGACCCCATGGCGCTGAGTGCCTAAAGCCTGTCGCAACGTGGTCGTAGCGGCTGCTGGTGCGGACGAGGCGTCCAGGGAGAGCAGCAGGTTGAGATCGAGGTTGTGCAGGCTCATCGGTTGGCTCATCACTCAGCTCACCTCCAGGAGATAGCGGGTCAGGGCGTCGGTCAGGGCGGCGTCGTCCTGGGCGGCGCCGAACTCCTCGCCGTAGGCGGTGCGTACGACGAGGGCCGAGAAGGTCAGTGTGAACGCGAAGCGACGCGCGGCCAGCGGGTCGCGATGGGGTGATCGTGCGTCGGTCGGCGCGAGGACATCGGTGAAGAGATCGCACAGCTCGCGTCGGCGGGCCGCGCCTCGTCGGGCGACCTCGGGATGGCGGCTCGAGACCAGGACGATCGCACGGAGGAAGAGCCGGTGGCGGTCGAAGATGGCGCTGACCACCGCCACCGCCCGGCCAATCCGGGTGGCGTCATCGAGACCGTCCCAGTGCTCCGTGTCGCCGAAGACTTCCTGGTCTGAGGTCACTCGGGCGATCCCGTGTTCGTAGACGGCGAGGAAGAGCGCATCCTTGGAGTCGGTCCGCGCGTAGAGCGCCCGCGGCGGCACCCCTGCCCGGTCGCAGAGCGCCGGGATGGTGAATGCGTCGTAGCCGCCCTCCTCGAGCAGCGCGACCCCGGCATCGAGGATGCGCCTCCATTGCTCTCGGGTGCGTTGCTGGCGCGGAGCGCGTACGTCCAGGGACATGGTGGGACCGTACCTCGTGGATCGTCGGAAGCAGGGGTATAGACAGCGGTGATGGTTGGCATCCGTGATCGGTCGTTGCTTGTTCGTGTGACTGCGACCACACTCTAATCGTAGTTAGCAATACGGTTAGAGGAGCAGGAAATGTTGATCGTGATCGGCCGAGCGCGTGCTCGGGACGGGGCTCGGGACCAACTGGCGGCTGCCGCCGCCGGGGTGGCGACCGCCACGCGGGAGGACGAGGGGTGCATGACGTACACCTTCGCCTGCGACCTGACCGACCCGGAGGTCGTGGTCAGTGTGGAGGTCTGGCGCGACCAGGTGGCCCTCGACGCCCACATGGGTCACTCGCACACGAAGCAGTTTCTCGCTGCCGTCGGAGACCTTGTCGCCGGTGAGCCGGAGATGGCGTTCTTCGTAGCTGAGGCTGACGGAGCGGTCGCATGAGCGCGCCGGCGACGGCCGGCCGTGTCGCGGTGATCGGCGCCGGCCCGGCGGGGATGGCGGCCGCGCTGTCGCTGCACCAGGCCGGACATCAGGTGAGCCTGATCGAGCGATATCGGGAGGCTCGTCCGGCTGGCAACATCCTCAACCTGTGGCCCCCGCCTATCAAGGCGCTCGGCCTCATGGGTGTCGACGTCTCCGACCTGGGCGCTCCGTGCCAGTCCGAGTTCCGCCGCGCCGACGGCAGGGTCAGGGCAGTCGTGAGGCTCCCCGAGAACGTGATCGAGGAGTACGGCGGTGGCTTCATCGGGCTGCTGCGGCCCGGGCTATACAAGCGGCTGCTCGCAAGCCTTCCGGCGGACACGCTGAGGGTCGGCCAGGAGGTCACCTCCGTCGAGCAGGACGAGCGCGCGGTCACTCTGACCTTTGCCGACGGTCACACCGAGGAGTGCGACGTCGTGGTCGGCGCCGACGGCATCGACTCGCTCGTGCGACGTACGTTGTGGGGTGACTCGCCGAAGCGGGAGCACAACCTGCACATCTTCGGCGGGTTCACCTTCGGGGACCTTCCGGGCATCGAGACCGGGCGGTGCATCGTCTCGCACGACCGCCGAGTCCAGGGCAGCTGGACCGCGATCCGCCACCAGGGCCGCTCGGGCTACCAGTGGTGGGTGCTCGCCGCGCACGACGCCGATACCGAGTTCGCCGGCGACTTCCATGCGACGGCCGCCGACCTGGGTGCCGGGTTTGCCGACCCGCTTCCGCGGCTGATCGCAGCCACGGACCCGGGCGACGTCCAACGCTGGGTGATCCGGGACCGCAAACCGCTGAAGCAATGGTCGCAGGGCCGCATCACCATCATCGGGGACGCGGCGCACTCGACCTCGCCGTACGCCGCCTACGGCGCCGGCATGGCGACCGAGGACGGCTACTTCATCGGCCGTCGCCTCGCGGGTGTGGATCTCACCGACTTCGGGGCGGTCGCGCAGGCGTTGCAGGAGTTCGAGGAACCGCGGCGCCCGCACACCGCGCGACAGTCGAACACCGCCTACTACCTCGGCCAGGTGTTCCACCACGCTCCGCGCCTACTGGAACCGCTACGGGACCTCATCGCCGACCACACGCCCCTGCTGCAGAAGGTCATCGGCGAGTCGACGCCGGGCGAGATCATCAAGCAGATTGCCGAGATCGACCGGGCGGAGAGTGACTTCCGGCGGGTCATGGGAAGTCACCTGCAGCCATAAACCGCCTCGATGAAGGCCATAGGCAGCTGGCAGTTTTCTGATGACTCACGGACCGCCAGAGTGTGGCCTGATGGCCCGCGTCGCCGCTCTCGTCACCCAGCCCGCCTGACCACCCCATCTCACGAGGAGAACACCGTGACCGAGACCATCATCGACCCAGCCATCGAGACCCCGCCCGCCGAGCGGCTGATCACCCACCTGCGCCACGTCGACCTGGCCGTACCCGACTACGAGCGGCAGCTGGAGTTCTACACGAACACCTGGAAGCTCAAGGCCGAGACGACCGACAGCGGGCTCGCGTTCCTCGCGGCGGAGGGCTCCCCGGAGCACTACTCCGTCCGCCTGCGCCGTGCCGACGACAAGCGCCTGGACCTGATCGCCTTCGGCGCGGCCAGCCCGGCCGACGTGGACGCGATGGCCGAGCGGCTCGGCCGCGCCGGGGTGAAGCTCGTCAGCGAGCCGGGCCCGGTCCTGACGCCGGGCGGCGGCTACGGCTTCCGCTTCTTCGACAACGACGGACGTACGGTCGAGGTCTCCTGCGACGTGGCCGTGCGGCAGCACCGCAAGATCGAGGAGGGCGAGGCGGTCCCGGTCAAGCTCTCCCACGTCGTCATCAACTCGCCCAACCCCGAGCAGACCGTGGCTTTCTACCAGCGCCACCTCGGCTTCGCCCTCTCCGACACCCTGATGCACCCGCGGCTGGGCTCGATGATGTGGTTCCTGCGTACGAACCGGTTCCACCACAGCCTCGCGATCGCCCGCGGGCCCCATGTCGCGCTGCACCACGCCTCCTTCGAGATGCGCGGGCTGGACGAGTACATGCGCGGCACCGGGCGGCTGCTGCGGTCCGGCGTGGAGAAGATCTGGGGGCCGGGGCGGCACCTGGCGGGCAACAACACCTTCAGCTACTTCCTGGACCCGCACGGCAACACCGTCGAGTACACCACCGAGCTGGAGGAGCTCGTCGAGGACAACTGGCACCCGCATCTGTACGACTTCAGCGACCCGGACGTCTCCGACCAGTGGGGCACCGCCAACCCGATGGACGAACTGGTCGCCGGCAAGTCCTTCAACGACCCGGACAAGGGCGTCTTCGTCGCCCCGCCGGTCTGAGCTGCGTTCGAATGAGGAGAGCCCGATGAAGCTGGCAACCTTCCGCGATCCCGACCTCGACGTGCACGAACTGGAGCCGCACCGGGACGGGGACGGCTTCCTCGACCTGCTGTGCACGGTGTCGGTCAACGGCACCGAGGTCGGCCGTGATCGTCTCTCGAACGTCGGCTGGACCTTCGAGACGATGATCGCGTACGCCTCCCGCGACTCCCGCGTGGTCGCCGGCGACGTCTTCAGCTCGGGCACGGCCGGCAACGGCGGGTACCTGGCCGAGCTCTGGGGCCGTCGTGACAGTGCCGCACGAGCGGCAGCTCGTGGGGCTCCCCGATGAGCTCGCTGGACGGACGTACGGTCGTGGTCACCGGAGCCGCCTCGGGAATCGGGGCGGCGGTCGCCGCCGCCGTGACCGCGGAAGGCGGGACGGCGGTGGGCGTCGACCGCGAGGCCGCGCCC
>DATCYH010000426.1:0-4736 GCA_036570405.1 Nocardioides sp. | reverse complement strand
GACGGCGACCGATGTCGGCACGTGGCCGAGGGCTCGGCGGAAGGTCGCGGCGTCGAATGCAGGTCGTAGCGCGGTCATCGTCATCCCGTTCCTCCTTGGGTGCTGACTGTGCGCCAGCGGCTGTGGTGACAGCGAGTGAATCAGCCCCCGCCGTTGAGTTCTTGGGCGCGCAGGCCAAGGAAACGTGGCCGGTTTGGACTATGCGGGCATGCGTGACCGTCATCACAGATGAGTCCAACCGCGGTCGGATTTCTTGGACTGCGGAGCCACGCGGGAACGCCCCTAGGAAACGCATGGTGTTCCGAAACCAGCCGCGAATGAGCCTGCGGCTCCGTGTCCATAAGGGAGTGACCC
Organism: Nocardioides sp.; assembly: GCA_036570405.1. Classification (GTDB taxonomy): domain Bacteria; phylum Actinomycetota; class Actinomycetes; order Propionibacteriales; family Nocardioidaceae; genus Nocardioides. The sequence goes on along the minus strand of DATCYH010000426.1, from coordinate 4,382 downwards.
GCGATGACCTTGACTGCCGAATCGACCACCCACACCACCGCCGCAGAGGTCTCCACCGAGGAGTTCGTGGCCCGTGCAGCCGCCCTCGTGCCGCTACTGCAGAAGAACTCCAAGCAGACCGAGGACGACCGCCGCGTGGTGGAGGAGAACATCGAGGCCATCCGCGAGGCCGGCCTGTACCGGCTCATGGTCCCCAGGCGCTTCGGCGGACGTCAGGCCGACTTCACCACCTTCTTGCAGGTCAGCAGCGAGCTTGCTCGCGGCGACGGCTCCACCGCTTGGGTCTCCACCCTGATGAACGTGTGCAGTTGGCTCGCCGGGCTCTACCCCGAGCAGGCCCAGCGCGACATTTTCGAGAACGACCCCGACGCACGCATCTGTGGCGTCGTCGCACCCACGGCAACGACGACCTACGCAGAGGGTGGCCAGACTGTGACCGGCAAGTGGGGCTTCGCTTCCGGCAGCGCACACTCGCAGTGGGCCATGGTCGGCATCCCGGTCGTCGACGAGAGCGGTGAGGTCATCGACCAAGGACTCGCCCTGATTCCCATGAGCGAACTAGGCATCGAGGACACCTGGTACGTCGCCGGCATGCGCGGCACCGCGAGCAACACTTTGGTCGCCGAAGAGGTCTTCGTTCCCTCCCACCGGATCCTTTCCGTGCCCGCGGCCGTCGGCGGCAACTACGCGACCGAACACACCGACGAGGCCCTCTACCGCTCCGCGTTCGTCCCGGTCCTGGCCCTGGTGCTGGTCGGCGCACAGGTCGGCCTGGCCAAGCAGGCCATGGAGATCGTGAAGGAGTCGCTAGCCAAGGGCCGCGGCATCAACTACACCTTCTACGACAAGTCCAGCCTCGCGCCCACCACCCAACTTCAGGTCTCCGCGGCCTCCCAGCTCATCGACAGCGCCGAGCTGCACATGCTGCGCGCCGCCGCCGACATCGACGACGCCGCGGCGTCCGGGGAGTACATGGAGTTCTTGAACCGTGCCCGAGTCCGTGCCGACGTCGGCACGGTGGCTCACCGCTGCCGCGAGGCTGTCGACCTCCTTCTGAACGTGCACGGCGCGGGCAGCTTCGCCGAGGGCAATCCCCTCCAGCGGGTCTGGCGCGACCTGGAGACCTGCGGCCGACACGCGGTTGTGAACCCAGAGATCTCGTCCGAGCTCTACGGTCGCGCTCTTCGCGGTGTCGAAGAGCAGATCACAGCCCTCATCTGAGGCGACCCGCATTCACCAGTCCCGCCGCCGAAAAGGAGACACCCGATGGCGACCGTGTGCGCAGTCATCGCCTCAACGCATCACCCGTTCTACTACCGAGCCAGCACCGCCACCGGTGCTGACCGGCCACCGTTCGCCGACGAATGGGTCTCGAAGATCGAGAGCTTCCGCGAGACCCTGACCAAGGCCAACCCCGACGTGTTGGTAATGGTCGGAAGCGACCACTTCCACCAACTCTGGCTGGACAACATGCCTCAGTTCCTGGTCGGCAAGGCGCCCTTCTACGACGCGAACTGGTACAACGAGGAGCGCGAGTTCGGTCTCCCGCGGATGACTCTCGCCGGCCAGGAGGACCTCTCTGCACACTTGCTTCGCAAGGGTCTCGACACCGGGTTCGACCTCGCGTTCAGTAACGAGCTGCGCATCGACCACTCGATCACCTGCCCCATCATCACGCTGAGGCCGGAAGCCGATCTGCCGATCGTCCCGATCTACACCAACATCTTCGCGCCGCCCCTGCCGCAACCGAAGCGGTTCATCCAACTGGGTCAGGCGGTTCGAGAGATCATCGACTCCTGGCCTGAGAACCTCCGCGTTGCCGTGATCGGAACAGGCCATCTCTCCCTGGAACTGGGCGGACCCCGGCAGTTCGGAGACCACGGTCCCGACCCCGAGTTCGACCGGCGAGCTGTCGACTGGATCGCCAACGGCGACTTCGACGGCTGCCTGTCGCAGGTCTCGTTGGACAGCCTGCACCTGCCCGGCAACGCGACCCACGGGTTCATGGATTTCATGCTGATGATGGGCGTGGCCGGCGAGAACGTGAAGGCCGACTACGTCGACACCCTCGACCTTTTTCACACGATGGAGGCGTATTTCACCTGGTGCCCCGAAGGAAGCCCGGCGTGAGCAAGTACCTGCTGAACAAGTTCCTGTTTACGGTCGACCGGGACCCCGATCTCGTCGAGCAGTACCGCGCGAAACCTCGAGAAACCGTCGAGTGGTGGGAGGCCGAGGAGGCCAACCGCATTCTCAACTGCATCTCCGACGAACGATCAACCTGGCTGGCGTTCGACGACTCCGGGCGTGAGGCGCTGGCAACCCATAACTACGTGAAGCTCTTCGAGCTCGGCGCGCATCCCTTCCTGACGCTGACGCTGTTCATTGCGATGTTCGAGCGTGACCACGGACCGCTGGGTTTCCAGAAGGAGTACGCCCTGCGTTTGGCGCACTTCGAGATGCCCTATCCGGATATTGCCACCTGAGTCGACCACCAACGCGCCGCCACCAAGTCAACCTGGAAGGACCCATGTCCACCTCCTCACAGCTTTCCCCCACCGGAGCCAGCCACAAGCAGGCCGGCGATGAGACCGCGACCCGCGGCCCACTACATGGCCTGGTGGTGGCCGACTTCTCCCGTGTGCTGGCCGGCCCCTACGCCACGATGCTCTTGGCAGACCTTGGCGCCGAAGTGATCAAGGTCGAGAGCCCCTCAGGCGATGACACCCGGCACTGGGTACCACCGCTGCGGGGCGACGTCGGGACCTATTATTCGGCGATCAACCGCAACAAGCGGTCCATCGCCCTTGACTTGAAGGACGCCGGACAACTCGAGATGGCCCACGAGTTGTCCCGTCGGGCTGACATCTTCATCCAGAACTTCAAGCCCGGCGGGCTGGAGCGATTCGGTCTCGACTATGCCTCCGTTGCCGAACGCAACCCTCGAAGCATCTACTGCTCCATTAGCGGATTCGGCACCGCGGGCGGAAGGGACCTTCCCGGCTACGACCTGCTTGTTCAGGGCATGTCTGGGCTGATGAGTTTGACCGGCTCACCCGACGGCTCACCCTTCCGGGCGGGGATTTCTGTCTTCGATGTCGTGACCGGGCTTCACTCAGTGATCGGGATCCTCGCCGCCCTCCGCCACCTCCAAGAGACCGGCGAGGGCCAGCAGATCGAGACCAACCTTCTTTCCAGCGCGATGTCCTCGTTGGTCAATCAGACCTCCGCCTACGTAGCCGGTGGCGTGGTGCCGCAGCGGATGGGCAACGCGCACTTGAGTCTCTTCCCCTACGAGCCGCTTGCTACGGGTGACGGGGAGCTGATCGTCGTCGCCGGGAACGACGCCCAGTACCGAAAGCTTGTGGCCGAACTCGGTGCTCCCGAACTCGGTAAGGCTCCGCGGTTCGCCACCGTCGCAGCTCGCAACGAGAACCGCGAGGAGCTGCGCCCGCTCCTGCTCGACCTGCTCTCTCGAAAGTCGGCCGACCAGTGGTTCAACCAACTCAGCGCGGCCGGTGTGGTTTGCGGCCCGATAAACGACATCAAGGGCGGCGTCGAGCTCGCCGAGCGGCTCGGACTCGAGCCCGTCGTCGAGATCGACGGGGTGCCGTCTGTCCGGAACCCCATCAGCTTCTCGCGCAGCACCCTGCGGTACGACTTGCCGCCACCCGCTCTCGACGGCGATGCGGACTACATCCGCGCATGGCTCAAGGCCCCCAACACAAGAGACGCCGCAAGCAACCAGGTGACCGGCCCTGAGGAATTGAGGTCAGTGTGAGCGTGCAGGATGACCGTCAGACGTACCCCACATCGCTCGGCTTCTCGACCGTCGAGACCATTTCGCTTCTTGGTCAGGATCTTTCCAGTGACCTGATCGGAAACGTTGGTTTCGGAGAACTCGCCTACCGACTCATTACGCTTCGTGAGCCGACTCCTGGGCAAGCGGCGATGTTCAACGCAGTACTCGTCGCGCTTGCCGACCATGGCTTCACCCCAACTTCCATCGCGGCACGGCTCACGTGGCTGAGTGCACCAGACGCCATCCAAGGCGCGCTCGCAGCCGGCTTGCTCGGTGGAGGATCTCGTTTCCTGGGGGTTAGTGAAGACACCGGGCGGTTCCTCGACGAGACGATCGCGAGGGTCGAGGATGCGCTTCCGACGGACGACGCCGGCTGGGACCAGTTGGCACGTGAAGCGATCACCCGCCACCGCAGAACCGGGGCATTCATCCCCGGCCTCGGCCACCACCTGCACAAGGCGGGCGACCCCCGTGTCTCCCGCCTCCTCGAGCTCGCTCACGAGCACGGCACATTCGGCCCGAGGCTCGCGCTCTTTTCGGCCATCGGCCGCGTGGCCTCCGAAATGACCCGCAAGGACTT
>DATCYH010000425.1:0-6898 GCA_036570405.1 Nocardioides sp. | reverse complement strand
TGGCGGCCGTCGAGACCGAGCAGCTGGACGACGGCGGACGGCGGTTGCTCGAGCACAGTCTGCGCGACTTCCGGCGCGCCGGTGTCGACCGGGACGAGCAGGTCCGTGAGCGCCTGCGCGCGATCGACGAGCGCGAGGTCGAGCTCGGCCAGGCCTTCTCCCGCGGGATTCGCGACGGCCGGCGCACCACCGTCCTTCCCGCCTCGGCGATCGAGGACCTGCCCGAGGATTGGCGCCGCGCGCACCCGGTCGACGAGAACGGCAACGTGCACGTCACCACCGAAGGCCCCGACACGATCCCGTTCATGACCTTCTCCACCGACGCCGAGGCCCGTCTTCAGGTGGTCACCGCTGCGCTCAACGTCGGCTGGCCCGACAACGATCCGGTGCTCAAGGAGCTGCTCCGGATCCGCCACGAACACGCACAGCTGCTCGGCTATGCCGACTGGGCGGCGTTCGACGCCGAGGTGAAGATGATCGGCTCCGGCCCGGCGATCGCCCGGTTCAACGACGAGCTCGCCGCCGACTCGCTGGAGGCAGGCGAGCGGGACCTGGCCGTGCTGCTCGAGCGGGCCCGCCGCGACGACCCGACCGTCGAGTGGATCGACCTGGCCAACTGGCGCCACTATGTCGAGGTGGTGCGCCGCGAGCAGTTCGACGTGGACGCCCAGGAGGTACGCCGCTATTTCGACTTCACGAAGGTGCGCCAGGGCCTGCTCGACGTGACGGGGCGACTGTTCGGACTCACCTACACCCCGGTCGAGGACGCATCGGCCTGGCACGACGAGGTGACGACGTACGACGTGTCCCTGGACGGAGAGCCGCTGGGCCGGATCCACCTCGACCTGCACCCGCGCGAGGGCAAGTACAACCACGCCGCCCAGTTCGACCTGGCTCCCGGTGTGCTCAACACCCGGCTGCCCGAGGGCGTGCTGGTCTGCAACTTCCCGCGTGGGCTGATGGAGCACAGCCAGGTGGTCACCCTGTTCCACGAGTTCGGCCACCTGCTGCACCACGTGCTGGCGGGACGGCACAAGTGGATCCGGTTCTCCGGGGTCGCCACCGAGTGGGACTTCGTCGAGGCGCCCAGCCAGATGCTCGAGGAGTGGGCCTGGGACGCGGACGTGCTGGCCACCTTCGCCACCGACGAGGCGGGTACGCCGATCCCCGCGGGCCTGGTCGCCCGGATGCGTGACGGGGAGGAGTTCGGCAAGGGATTCCTGGCCCGGACCCAGAGCTACTACGCCGCCGTCTCCTACGTCCTGCACGTCGAGCGTCCCGATGACCTGACCGCGCGGGTCAACGAGCTCGCCGACGCCTACCAGCTGATCGGGCCGATCCCGGACACCCACTTCCACTGCGGCTTCGGGCACCTCGAGGGCTATTCGTCGGGCTACTACACCTACAAGTGGAGCCTCGTCATCGCCAAGGACCTGTTCTCCGCCTTCGATCCCGACAACCTGTTCGAGCCCGAGGTCGCCACCCGTTATCGCGACCTGGTGCTGGCCCCCGGCGGCAGCAAGGACGCCGCCGACCTGGTCCGCGACTTCCTCGGTCGCGACTACGACAACAAGGCGTTCAAGGCGTGGCTGTCGCGCGAGCCGAAGGAGTCGCGATGAACTCCGTCCTGCCCCACGTTGCCCTGTCAATGCACGCCCACGACCGGCACGGCCTCGAGCGCACGAACGATGAATGGCTCGACGCGAAGTGGAAGGACCCGGCCACCCGGGTGCTGGTGCTGTCGGGCACGAGGATCCGTCCGGTGGAGCGGCAGATCGTGTGGGTCACGCCGCAGGAGGCACCCCAGGACGGGCTGCGGATCCTGCTCGGCACCCGTGACGAGGCCACCCACTTCGCCGTCGTCGTCGAACCGGACAAGGCACCGGGGGACAAGCAGGAGTGGCACGTGCTGCGGGCCCTGCTGCCGGCGCTCGAGGACGACGTGCTCACCGCGCCGCTGGTGATGCACGCGATCGGGATGGCCGAGTGGCACTGGGCGACCCGCTTCTGTCCCCGCTGCGGCGGGCCACTGGACGCGCGCCAGGCGGGCCACGTGCTCGAGTGCTTGGGCTGCGGCAAGCAGCAGTTCCCGCGCTCGGATCCGGCAGTGATAATGATCGTCACCTCGGGCGAGGCCGGCTCACCCGAGGAGATGTGCCTGCTCGGCCGCAGCCCGGCATGGCCCGAGGGTCGGTTCTCGACGCTGGCCGGCTTCGTCGAGCCGGGGGAGACGATGGAGGACGCCGTACGCCGCGAGGTCGCCGAGGAGACCGGCATCGAGGTCGGTGAGGTGACCTACTTCGGCAGCCAGCCCTGGCCCCTGCCGGCAAGCCTGATGGTCGGATTCTCCGCGCGCGCCACCTCCACCGACATCCAGGTCGACGAGTCCGAGATCGCCGAGGCGCGGTGGTTCACCCGCGAGCAGATTCGGGACGAGGCGGCGTCCCGAGCCGTGGTGCTGCCGGGTGGGATCTCGATCTCGCGGTCGCTGATCGAGGCGTGGTACGGCGGGTCGTTGCCCGGGCACTGGTGAAAAACGCCAAAGACCCGACGGAGTCACCGGGTACCGGGTGACTCTGGCGGTTCCCGGGCAAGATCTTGCCCGGGAACCGGTGGAGTTGCCCGGGGAGTTCCGCTAGATCGAGCCAGTCGGACTCAGGCGAGCTCGGCGATCTTGACCTTGACCTGCGCGAGGCTCGGGTTCGTCTGGGCGCTGCCGTCGGAGTAGACGAGCGTGGGCACGGTCTGGTTGCCGCCGTTGGCCTGCTCGACGAGGAGGGCGGCGTCGGGCTGCTGCTCGATGTCCACGATCTCGTAGGAGATCCCCTCGCGGTCCAGCTGGGACTTCAACCGGTGGCAGTAGCCGCACCAAGGAGTGGTGTACATCGTGAAGGCGCTCAAGGGATTGTCCCCTCCGACATCTAGTGTGATTGCTGGTTTCATCAAGCCAACCAGTTCTTGAGGTGAATTGTTCCATGCCAGCCGACCTGCCCGACGTTCCTCGGGGCGGCGACGACCTGCTCAGCGCCCTCGACCCCGAACAGCGTCGGGTGGCCGAGGCGCTGCGCGGTCCGGTGCGCGTGCTCGCCGGCGCCGGCACGGGCAAGACCCGCGCGATCACGCACCGGATCGCCCACGGCGTGGCCACCGGCGTCTACCAGCCGACCGAGGTCCTGGCCGTCACCTTCACCACCAAGGCCGCAGGCGAGATGCGCACCCGACTGCGCCAGCTCGGCGCTCCGGGCGTGCAGGCCCGCACCTTCCACGCGGCCGCGCTGCGCCAGCTGCGCTACTTCTGGCCGACCGTGCACGGTTCCGAGCTGCCACAGCTCACCGAGTCCAAGCTCCCGCTGATCGGCCTCGCGGTCAGTCGCCAGCGCCTGCGCGCCGACAAGGGCACCATGCGTGACCTGGCCTCCGAGATCGAGTGGGCCAAGGTCAGCAACGTCCGTCCCGAGGAATACGCAACGCTGGCTCCTGCGCGCAACCGCGAGGTCAGCGGCCTCGACCACGCCACCGTGGCCCGGGTCTTCAGTGCCTACGAGGACGCGAAGCGGAGCCAGGGGCGGATGGACATGGAGGACGTCCTGCTGCTGAATGCGGCACTGCTGGCCGAGGACGAACGGGTCGCGGCGCAGGTACGTCGCCAATACAAGTTCTTCGTCGTCGATGAGTTCCAGGACGTCTCGCCGCTCCAGTCCGCGCTGCTGGACCTGTGGCTCGGGGGGCGCGACGAGATCTGCGTGGTCGGTGACCCGGCACAGACGATCTACAGCTTTGCCGGCGCCAACGCCGACTACCTGCGCAAGTTCACCGCCAAGCATCCGGGCGCCACCTCCATCGAGCTGGTGCGCAACTATCGCTCGACGCCCGAGGTGATCGGTGCCGCCAACCACCTGCTCGCCGGCACCAGCTCGCGCGGGGTGGAGCTGCGAGCCCAACGCCCCTCGGGCGACAAGGTTGAGTTCGTCGAGCACGCCGACGAGGTCGCCGAGGCCGAGGCCGTCGCAGCACGCATCAAGCAGATCCACGCCGCAGGCACCCCGCTCAGCGAGATCGCCGTGCTGTTCCGGATCAACGCCCAGTCCGAGGCCTTCGAGGACGCACTCTCGGCGCGGGGCATCGCGTACGTCGTACGTGGCGCCGCCCGGTTCTTCGACCGTCAGGAAGTGCGCCAGGCGATCACCCTGCTCCGCGGTACCGCCCGGTCCAGCGGCGGCACCGACTCGATGGTCGAGGACGTCCGGGGGACGCTGTCGGGGATGGGCTGGAACGCGGAGCCGCCCACGGGTCGCGGCACCGCGCGCGACCGGTGGGAGTCGCTGCAGGCGCTGGTTTCCCAGGCGGAGGCGTTCGCTACCACCACCCAGGGGGCCGCGGACGGAGCGCTGGGCGCCTTCGTCGACGACCTCGACCGCCGTGCCGCCGAACAGCACGCGCCGGTGGCAGAGGGCGTCACCTTGGCGACGCTGCACACGGCCAAGGGGTTGGAGTGGGACGCCGTCTTCGTCTGCGGCGTCCAGGAGGGATCGATCCCGATCTCGTTCGCGCAGACCCCGGCCGAGGTCGAGGAAGAACGTCGCCTGCTCTATGTCGGGGTGACCCGGGCCCGGCTGCAGCTGAGCGTCTCATGGTCGCTGGCCCGCAACCCGGGCGGTCGCTCCACCCGGCGCGCGTCGCGGTTCCTGCACGGCCTCCGTCCCGAGAACTCTACCGGCCAAGCAGGCAGTGCCCGCAAGCCCAAGAAGGCCGCCCGGGCAGCGATGTGTGGTACCTGCGGCAAGCCGTTGAGCAGTGCCGCCGAGCGCAAGGTGGGCAGGTGCGGTGACTGCCCGGCGACCTATGACGAGGCACTCTTCGAGCGATTGCGGCAGTGGCGCAAGGAGCGGGCGAGTGACGACGGGGTGCCCGCCTATGTCATCTTCACCGACAAGACGCTGGAGGCGATCGCCGAGGCGCGGCCCGACAACGAGGCCAAGCTGCTGCGCATCAGCGGGGTGGGCCCGGCCAAGATCGAGCGCTATGGCGAGGCCGTTCTGGAGCTGATCGAGTGAACGAAAAGAAAATTTGAAGAAATACCCAGAAAATCGATTGCCCATTACATGGGTGGCACGATAGTTTTCTTCCACTAGCAAATCCGCGCATCACGGTCTTGGCAAGATCAGCGCCCGACTCACCTGAGGAGGTGGACCCCATGAAGAACCTCGACATCACCATCACGACTGCTCCGCAGTCGCGCATCGGCATGTCCGCGTCCTGGACGTCCGCCTACACCTTTGGTGGCGGCGCCTGCGGTCGAGTCGATGCTCCGGCCGTGAAGCACGCCGCCCGCATTGCGGCAGCCCCCTTCGGGACCAGTGTCTGGAGTCCACCGTCTGATTGAGGAAACTCAACCAGCAGCCTCCAGGCCGCGGAACCCGATAACCCGGGATCCGCGGTCTTTTTGTTTGGCCAGATGCGTCTGGCCCCGCCCGATCCACACCCGACAGATCAGGTCACAAGGAGGTGACACACATGACCATCAGCGTCCTCGACAAGCCAGCCGACTTCTCACTCGGTGGCCTGCATCAGGCAGCTGACACCGTCGACGAGGAGCTCTTGCCCTGCCGGGTGAACAACCCCGAGCTCTTCTTCGCTGAGTCACCCACCGACGTGGAGCACGCGAAGACCCTTTGCACCGACTGCCCCGTGCAGTCGCTCTGCCTCGCCGGCGCCCTCGAGCGCCGCGAGCCCTGGGGGGTCTGGGGCGGCGAGCTCTTCCTCCAAGGAGTGGTGATTCCCCGCAAGAGGCCCCGCGGCCGACCCCGCAAGAATGCCGCAGCCTGAGCGGCCCCATCCGAAGGAAGCCAGAACAGACATGAACAACTACACGAACCGGAGTCACGACATGAGTCTCATGCACGAAGAATTGGCACGCGCGCAAATGTCCGCGCGCCTGGGAGAGGCGCAGGCAAGCAGGCGCGGTCACCAGGTCGCGATGGCCCGTCGGCTCAGCCGCAAGGCTGAGCGGGCCGCGCAGCAGGCACGCCTCGCACTGGCTCGCCTGTGAGGCCCGGCCGGGCGCGAAGGTCGCGTCCCGGCCCGGCTGAACCCTGCGAGCCTCCCGGGATCACGCATCCCGGGACCCAACACTGGCCGGGCCGGTGGTCATCGACCACCGGCCCGGTCTACTTTGTAGCCGTGGCAGCAACCTGCGACTTCTGCGGCAAGCAGGCCGACGGCGACGACCTCCCGTTGACCTGGACCACGGCGACGGAGAACGGCCGACGCCGAGCCTTCTGCGACACCTGCTCGCGCGAGCACCTGCGAGCCATGGAGAGCAAGCTCGACTCCGAGTGGTGGTGAGCGGCTCGTTCAGAAGGCCACCGCTCGACCCCAGGCGCATCCGCACGAGGGGTGTTGGCGCCACTCGGTGAGCGGCAGCTCCAGGTCGGCGTCGAAGTCGATCGAGGTCGACCAGGTCCGCGGCGCCCGGCCGTCGATCCAGTTCACGATGTCGCGGGCCAGCCACAGCACTGCCATCTCGACGAGATCGTGGTGGATCGGCTCCGGCAGTCCGTCCCGGGCGTCGGTGGCCGCGGCGTACTGCGCCACGATCAACGCACGCCGCGGATCGCGATCCGTGTGGTGGGCGTCCACGCACCGCACACAGGCGGTCTGACCCGGGACCACGAACGGGCCGGCGGTCACCGTGCCCTCGGAGCAGACCAGCACCACGTGCGGCAGGTCGTCGCGGATCCAGTCGTCGAAACGCTCCCGCTCCGGCTCACCGCGCGACAGGTGCACCGCGAGGAGTGGTTGCCGGTCCAGGTCGACCCCGGCGTCGTCGAGCAGTTGGCTGAGCCGTTGCGCTGCCCGCGGCAAGCCACGGTGGGAGACCTCAACGGGGATGTCACCG
>DATCYH010000424.1:0-4168 GCA_036570405.1 Nocardioides sp. | reverse complement strand
TTGAGCTGGAGAGACTCACCGGCCGACCAACCAGTCGTCGAAGCTCGCGCCGCCGATCTCGACCTCGCCGGAGGGAAGGTTGGTGCGATTCGCGAACGACCTCAGCACTCCGCCGACCGGAGGCAGGGTGAGCACACGGGGTACGCCGCGCCCCGCGTGGGTGCGGAGCCGAGAGCTGATCTCGGGAAGGGTGAACACGTCGGGTCCGGCCAGGTCGGTGGCGCGCCGGCACCCGTGCGGCCGGTCCTGCTCCGCACGATCGACGAGTCGCGAAGCCACCCAGCGGGTCTCGACCGGCTGGCACGCCATGCCGCGGACGCCGAGCGTGACGGGTCCCAGAGTCAGGCTGCGCGCCATGGTCGCGGCGAAGTCATGGAACTGCGTCGCCCGCACGATCGTGACCGGACGGTCCGACTCGTCCAGGATCTGCTCTGCGTGCGTCTTGGCCCGGTAGTAGCCGAAGGGGTTGCGGTCGCAACCGACGATCGAGATGTGAACGATGTGCGTGCCCGGGTCGATCGCCTGCACCAGGTGCCGGGTGCCCTCGATGTCGACCGGAGCGGGTTTGCGCGGATTGCTGGCGCAGTTGATCACCGCGTCCGCGCCAGCGAGCGCTTCGCTCAGGCCACGCCCGGTGGCCAGGTCGACCCCGTTGCGCCGGCTGATCGACGCCATGTCATGGCCCCGGGACCGACCCTCGGCGACCACGAGACTGCCCAGGGCTCCGGCCCCGCCGGTGACGACGATCCTCATGTCGGAAGTCTCGCAGACACGGCGAATCCTCCGCCGGGCCGAGGACCGGAGAGCACTGAGCCGCCGTGCACGAGCGCCCGTTCCCGCATCCCCACCAGCCCGAGCCCGCGTCCGTCGCTGAGCGTGGCCGCGCCTCGTCCGTCATCGACGACGTCGATCGTCATCGTGCGCCCGTCCCAGCCCAGCCTCAGTGCCACGTGGACGTCTGCACCCGCGTGCTTGCGGACGTTGGTCAACGCCTCCTGGACGATCCGGTAGGCCGTCAGCGCGACTCCGTCAGCCACCCGGGGCCACGGATCGGGCAGGTCTGCATCGAGCCGCATCCCACCCGCCCTGGCCTCCTCCACCAGCCGCGGGAGGTCCGGCAGCCCCGGCTGCGGAGCGGTGCCCGACTCCTCGGAGCGCAGCAGGCCGAGCATCCGCCGCATCTCGGTCAACGCCTCCCGCCCGGTCTCGGAGATCGTCTCGAGTGAGGCGGTCGCCCGACTCGGGTCCTTGGCCGCGGCATAGCGGGCACCGTCGGCCTGCACCACGATCACCGACAACCCGTGCGCGACCACGTCGTGCATCTCCCGGGCGATCCGGGCCCGCTCGTCCTGCACGGCCAGCAGGGCCTGTTGCTCGGCCTCGCGCTCCAGTCGCTCACCGCGCTCGATGAGTGAGTCGACGTACGCCGCCCGGGTCCGGCCCATGGTGCCCAGCGCCCAGCTGGCCACGACGATCGCGCCCACGGTGAGGAAGTAGGAGACGAACGCGCTGAACCCGACCTCGAAGGGTCCGAGCCAGTCCAGCGGCCCGAGCACGGCCCCGGCCATGCCGAGAGCGAGGACCACTCCACCCCAACGCGCCGTGGAGAACCTGGCCACGGAGTAGATCGCCACCGGCGCGCCGACCTGTCCCCAGGTCGGCAGGTCGACGATCACCAGCTGGAACAGGTGACCCAGCGCCACGATCGCAGCGACCGGGACCGGGTGGGAGCGTCGCCAGAGCAGCGGCAGCGTCTGGATGAGCACGATGAAGCCGACAACGGGTTCGAAGACGCCGAACGGAGTCAGCAGCAGCACCGGTGCGACCAGGAAGCCGGCGAGCGCACGGTCGAGCCACCGCTCACCCCGCTCATCCAGTCTCCACGGCTGTCGCATGCCAGCGACCCTAGTGCGCAAGGGCCGCGCCGGCGTCAGGCTGTGGGCGGATCATCCCTGCGACCTCGGGATGACCCGGCTTGGCGAGAGATCGAGCGCGGGAGCACCGATCATGCTTGGGTGGTGGGCGTGAGCGAGCCGAGGAAGCGCCGGGGCCTGGTCTGGTTGCGCCGCACCGTGCTCGCGCTCGTGCTGGTCCTGGCCGTCGTCGCAGCCGGAGTGCTCATTTTCATGTCGACGCTCCCCGAGGACCACCTGGATGTCGTGGACCCCGGTCGTCTCGAGGTCGCCGAAGGCGCCCGAGGCACATGGGAGATCGGCCCGGTCACAGTCCGGGTCACCGACGACCAGCTCGTCATCGAGCAGGACGGCGCCACGGTCTTCGCCTCGCCCGCCGGCACGTCGTTTGTCACCGGCGCCCGCGGAGAGGTCACCTGGCAGGAGCATCGTGGCTACTTCTGGGCCGACGTCGACCTGGCCGACCGGCTCGGGAAGCAGAGCATCGACGAGGTCTCGGCGTGGGGCGACGAGGTGGTGCTCAACGGTGAGCTCGGCGGGGACGGTGAGCGGGCGGCGTACTCGCTGACCCTGTCGCGCAAGGGCGACGCGGTGGTGGCCGACCTGGTCGCCGACGGTGAGCTGGACGCGGTCGGCCTGGTCAGTGGACGCACCAAGGACGCCGGCGTGCACGGCTTCGGCGAGCAGTTCACCGACTTCGACCTCGACGGTCGGCTGCTGCCGATCGTGGACCGTGAGCAGGGGGTTGGGCGCGGGAAGCAGCCGCTGACCTTCCTCGCCGACCTCACCAACAAGGCTGCCGGTGGGACCGAGCAGATGACGTATGCCGCGTGGTCGACGTTCGTGACCGACGACCTGCGCAAGGTGCGTCTCGCCCCCGCGGTCGACCAGTCGCACGACTTCGCGGTCGCCGACACCCGCGACCCCGGGCGGGTGGGGTTGGAGGTCTGGGCGCCCCGGCTGCGAGCCGAGCTCTCCGACGGCACCACCCCTGCTGAGGTGGTCGCCCGCACCGACCGGGTCGCCTCACCTCCGTTGGCCGAGTGGACCCAGCAGGGCGCGGTGATCGGACTCCAGGGCGGGACCGAGAAGGTACGTCGTGAGGTCGCCGAGCTGCGCGAGGCCGGCACCCGCATCTCGGCGGTCTGGCTGCAGGACTGGACCGGCCAGCGCACCACGTCGTTCGGTGACCGGCTCTGGTGGACCTGGCAGCTGGATCGCGAGCGCTACCCCGACTGGGCCGAGCTGGTCGCGGACCTGGCCGAGCAGGGAATCCGTACGACGACCTACGTCAACACGTTCCTGGTCGACGCGGCCCCCAAGGACGACCCCGACATCCGCAACCTGTTCGCCGAGGCCAAGGCCGCCGGCCACCTGGTGGAGAAGGAGGACGGCTCGACCTACCTGCTCGACCAGGGCGGGTTCGACGCGGCCCTGGTCGACCTGACAGATCCGGCGGCCCGTGACTGGTTCGCCCGCGTGATCGCCGACGAGGTCCTGGCCGATGGCGTCGACGGGTTCATGGCCGACTTCGGTGAGGGCCTGCCCTTCGACGCACGGGTCGCCGAGGGTGACGCCGCGACCGCCCACAACCAGTGGCCGCTGCTCTGGGCCAAGACGGTGCGTGCGGCCTGTGAGCTCGCGGAGAAGCCGGACTGCGTGACCTGGTTCCGCGCCGGATCGGCCGGTATGGACGAGCACGCATCGCTGTTCTGGAACGGCGACCAACTCGTCGACGTCGGCGCCGAGGACGGGCTCGCCTCGGCGCTGCTGGGCACCTTCTCCGCCGGCGTCTCGGGGTGGCCCCTGGTCCACTCCGACATCGGTGGCTACACCTCGATCAACGCCGTGATCCGGAACTACACCAGGCCCGAGGACCTGCTCGAGCGCTGGACGGAATATGCCGCCTTCGGTGTCGTGATGCGCACGCACGAGGGCAATCGGCCTGCCGAGAACGCGCAGGTCTATGACTCCGTGGCGAGCGAGGAGGCGTTCGCCCGGATGACGCGCGTATTCGCCGAGCTGGCGCCATACCGACGGCCCTTCATCGAGCAGGCGCTGAAGACCGGCGTGCCGGTGATCCGGCACGGTTGGTTGGTCCATCCCGGCACCCGCGCGGCCCAGGTGGACACCCAGTTCTTCCTCGGTGACTCGATCCTCGTCGCGCCGGTGCTGGAGCACCACGCGGACACCGTCGAGGTGACCCTCCCGCCGGGCAAGTGGGTGCATCTCATCACCGGCAAGGTCTATGCCGG
>DATCYH010000423.1:0-5393 GCA_036570405.1 Nocardioides sp. | reverse complement strand
GAGAAGGAACCGAAGAGCCGTGCGGGAATCCGTGACCAGCGGATCCCGGTGAGCGTGGCGGGGGTGCTCGCCGAGCACCTGAGCACCTACGTCACGGGCCGTGACGGACTCGTGTTCCCCGGGCCGTCCGGCGACTGGTTGCAACCCACCCGGTTCCGCGACCTCTCAGGAGGTTGGAGCGACGCACGCAAGGCCGTGGGCCGCCCTATCAACTTCCACGACCTCAGGGCAACCGGCGCGACCCGCCTTGCCCAGCGTGGAGCCCACGTCGCGGAGGTGCAGGCATTCCTCGGTGACTCATCCTCACAAGCTGCTGAGAGGTACGTGCGCGCCACACAGAGCCGCATGGACGACCTGACCGCGCTCGCCTTCGACGGGCTCGACTTCGGCGGTTGACGCGGTGAACAGAGCTGTCGGCGCCTCACTGCAGATTGTTGGCAAGTTGTGCCAAGAAGTGGGCGCCCGCTTCGGGCAGGAAACGACGCCATTGGCAATCTCGGGAGTGTGAACTACAGTTGACAACAATAAGAATCGCTCGAAGCGAGACCTTCGACAGATGGATGAGAAACCTCAAGGACAGGCGTGGGGCCGCGCGAATCCAAGTTCGGCTCGATCGCCTCGCCAACGGCAACCCCGGGGACGCCAAGCCGGTTGGCCATGGCATCTCGGAACTGCGGATGGATGTCGGTCCCGGCTACCGGGTGTACTACCAACAACGCGGCGACGTACTCATCGTCCTTCTCTGCGGTGGCGACAAGTCAACGCAGACGAAGGACATCGAGCAGGCCCACGAGATAGCGAAGGACTGGATGGACCATGGCTGAGAAGTTCTCACGGTACGACTCGGCGGACTACCTCAACTCGCTCGAGGACATCGCCTACTACCTCGAGGCCGCCCTGGAGGAGGCTGGCGACGACCCTGCCTTCATCACCCACGCGATCGGCGTCATCGCCCGCTCCCAGAATTTCAGCGAGCTCGCCCGCAAGGTGGGGATGAGCCGCGAAGGCCTCTACAAGTCATTGTCCAACGAGGGCAACCCCAGCTTCGCCACGATCTACAAGGTGACCCTCGCCCTCGGACTGAAGCTGGAGTTCCACGCCGTCGCTTGACGGATCCGGCTCGGACGCCACACCCCATCACGCGCTCCTGTGGTGCCAGGTGTTCACCGGGTGCGCGTCGATCAGCCGGTCGAGGGACTCGACCTTGATGCGGATGGTCCGACGCCCGAGGCGGACGGCGTCGAGTTCGCCGGCCGCGATGTAGCGGCGAACGGTCTTGGTCGAGACGGCGAGGATCTCGGCCGCCTCGCAGAGGGTCACGAGTTGGCGGGGCTTGATGGCCATGGGATCTCCTGGGTCGGTAGCGACCCGGATGGCCGCCCTCACCTCCAAAGGCCGACAGATGTCCGCCAGTGGCCACCCCAATTTCGCCCCCTCGTCCTCGCCGTCTTCCCATTCGCCATCACATCCCCGACTCGCTGCCCCGACACGATCCCCTTCTCGTCACTCTCGCCCAGGGCCCTTCCTCCGCCTCCCGCCTGCTCCCGTTTCCCATGCTCATTTCGAAACACACCTCTTTCACTACCGATCGGGGTGGCCACTCGCAGCGGCGATTGGGCCTTGAGGGGCATGACCATGTCGTTGAAGAAGCTTGCCGCCGGCTCGGGTTATGAGTACCTGACCCGGCAGGTCGCAGCGGCGGACTCGACCGAGCTCGGTGGGATGCCGTTGGCGGACTACTACGAGGCGAAGGGCGAGGCCCCCGGCCGCTGGGTCGGCTCTGGTCTGGCCGAGGTCGGGGGCATCGAGTACGGCGACGTGGTGACCTCTGACCAGATGAAGAACCTCTTTGGCGAGGGCACTCACCCGGTCTCCGGCGCTGTTCTCGGTCGTCGGTTCAGGGAGGGCTCGGTGGCGGGGTTCGACCTCACCTTCTCACCGGCCAAGTCGGTCTCCACGCTGTGGGCCGTGGCTCCTCCCGATGTCGCGAAGCAGATCAGGTTGGCGCACAACGCGGCGGTGCTCGATGCTCTCGACTTCCTGGAGACGCACGCGATCTTCACCCGCGAGGGCAGTGGCGGCGCACGCCAGGTCGAGGCCCGTGGGCTGATCGCGGCCGCGTTCCTGCATCGCGACTCGCGCGCCGGCGACCCTGACCTTCACACCCACGTCGCGGTCGCGAACAAGGTTCAGACCAAACAGGGCAAGTGGCTGTCGATCTACGGCACGATCCTGCATGAGCACGTCGTCGCCGCCTCCGAGGCGTACAACACCGCCCTCGAAGCCCACCTCCACGCTCAGCTGGGACTGCGGTTCGTGGACGTCCGTCGTCCAGGTGGGAAGCGGCCGGTGCGGGAGATCTCCGGCGTGGATCCGATGTTGATGAAGCAGTGGTCGAGCCGTCGTGCCGACATCGAGGACCGGGTTGCCCTGCTCACGCACCAGTTCACCGAGGACCGCGCCCGTCCACCGACCGACAAGGAGTCGATCGCATTGGCGCAGCGGGCGAACCTTGAGACCCGCGAGGCAAAGCACGATCCGCGGTCGGAGGCAGAGCAACGCCAGGGCTGGAACAACCAGGCCGCGGACCTCCTCAGCGATCACGGCATCCGGGTCATGATCGACTCCGCCCTATCCCCGGACCAGCGGTCGCGCCAACAGTTCGCCTCCGCCTGGCTGGCGCAGACAGCCGATCAGGTCATCGGCCAACTCGAGTCGCATCGTGCAACATGGCAGTCCTGGCACATGTACGCCGAAGCACAACGCCAAGTGCGCGACCTCGACGTCCCTCCAGAGCAGGTCGCTGACGTGGTGGAGCGTCTCGTCGACACCGTCACTGCCCGGCTCATCAACCTGACCCCGGATCTCGACCCGATCACCGAACCCACAGCGCTGCGGCGCTCGGACGGGGTGAGCGTCTACCGGCACACCGGCGCCGACCACTTCACCAGCGCCGCGATGCTCGCCGCCGAACTGCGCATCGTCGACGCCGCCGGCACTGTCGGCCCGCAAGCTCCGGACCCGGTGGACGTCGAACTTGCGCTCATGGCCGCCACCTTGGAGCAACCCTGTCTCAATGAGGGACAACGCGCACTCGTTCTGGCACTCGTCGCGGACCCTCGCCAGGTCGCCCTCGCGCTGGCTCCGGCAGGTGCCGGGAAGACAACCGCGATGAGCGTCCTCGCCACGACAACCCACGACCTGGGCTACGAGGTGGTGGGTCTCGCGCCCTCCGCAGCCGCCGCAGCCGTGCTCACCGACGCGACCGGCATTCCCGCCGAGACGCTCGCGATGCTCGACCACACTCTCAGCGCTGGTCTTGATCCCGGATTTGGAGCCCACACGATCATCGTCATCGACGAAGCCGGGATGGCCGACACCCCAACGCTGGACCGAATCATCTCGGCCTGCACCTCAACGGGCGCCAGGGTGCGGCTGATCGGCGACGACCAGCAACTCCCCGCCGTCGGCGCGGGCGGCGTCTTGCGCGACATCGCGACCACCCACCGCGCCGCGCGACTCAGCGAGGTGGTGCGCTTCGATGACCCCATCGAAGCCTCGGCGTCCCTCGCGCTCCGGGACGGGGACAAGTCAGCACTCGGGTTCTACCTCGACCACGACCGCATCCACACAGGCGACGAGCTCACAAGCCTGACCGAAGTCTTGGTTGCCTGGCAGGACCACACCGAGGCCGGACGCGAATGTCTGATGCTCGCCCCCACGCGCGACCTCGTCGCCCGCCTGAACAAGGCCGCGCGCAACACTCGCCTCAAGGGAGCCAAACCGAACGAACAGGTGGCGGTGGCGGACGGCAACAATGTGTCGGTGGGCGACGTCATCCTCACCCGCCGCAACGACCGGCGCCTTGGAATCAGCAGCACCGACTGGGTCAAGAACGGCGACCGCTGGACGGTCACCGCGGTCAACACGAGCGGCGCGATCCGTGCCCGTCACCTGCGGTCAGGGCTGCACATCACCCTGCCGGCGACGTACGTCAGTGAGCACGTTGAGCTCGGCTACGCCACCACGGTCCATGCCGCTCAGGGCAACACGGCCGACGTCATGCACGGCGTCATCACCGGCCACGAGGACCGGCAACTGCTCTACACGATGATCACCCGCGGGCGGGCCGCCAACCACCTCCACCTCATCACCGAGCAGCCCGACACCAAGGAGGACTTCCTGCCCGGTATCGAGGAACAGCTCACGACCGTCGATGCCCTCGATCGCATCGTTGGCCGTGATGGCGTCGCGGTCTCCGCGACCACCGAGCTCGCGAACGCCACCAGCCCCGCGACCCGCCTCCACGAAGCGGCCAGCAGGTACGCCGACGCCGTCACCACCGCCACTCACCAACTCCAGCGCGGCGTAGCCGACGATGCGCTCGAGACCGCTGGCCCGGGCCCGCTCCCCTGGTTGCCCGGCATCCCCAGCGAAATCGGCGAGCACCGGGAACTGTCCAACTACCTGACAGCACGCAGCGACCGTGTCACCCAACTCAGCGAGGTCGTGCGACACGACGCGGAGCTCCCGCCCTCACTCCACCGCTTCGACGACGTCCTGCCCGTCGAACTTCGCCGCAAGATCCTGACCTGGCGGGCAGCCAACGGCGTCTCCGACGACGACCGCAACCTGCTGGGCTCCCGAACCGAACCATGCCTCAATGACCACGGCGCCGCTCGGTACGCCCGTCACCTACAACGCCAGGTCGACTCCCTCTACCCGGCGTCCGTACGCCGCTGGGAATCCGAGATCGCCAAGGAGATCGGCGATCCGGAGCACCGCGACGGTCACACGCTCGACCTGGCCCGCAAACTGGATCGGCTTCAGGCCAGCGGCCTCAACGCGACACAGATCCTGCGTCGCGCCGCCCATCTGCGGCGCCCGCTTCCTGAGGAACGCAAGGTGGAAGCCCTCTCCTACCGGATCGAGCGCATGGCGGCCAACGAGACAGCCCTGCGGCCCTCAAACCATCAGCCAAGCCGACAGTCACCCGGCATCGGACTCTAGGAGTTCCTGCCATCCCCGTGCCGAAAGGCTCCGTCGCCTGGTACCGAGCACGACGTTGAACGCCACACGCAGTTGCTTCGAGGTCATCCCGGGATGGTCCAGGCGGAACCGCTCGTGCTCTGCCTCGACGAGTGAGAGCTCCATTTCGTCCCAGGTGGTCAGCTCGCGCTGACGATGCTGCGCCTTCCACGCCGCGTACCGCTGCAAGTCGTCCCGCGCGTCGACGTACTCCATGAGCCGATCCAGCGCTCTCGCCGCCCGCTTCCTCAGCGATCGCGGGGCAAGGTTGGCCTCGGCCGCTACCGCCTCAACGACAGCGGGAGCAGTCAGCCCCAAGCGCCCGCGATGTGCCGGCACGTCCTGCCGGTCCGCCTCGGCGGCGA
>DATCYH010000422.1:0-3281 GCA_036570405.1 Nocardioides sp. | reverse complement strand
ACTGGTCCGCGACGGGACCACGCTGTTGCTGACGACGCAATATCTCGAGGAGGCCGACCAGCTGGCCGACGACATCGTGGTGATCGACAAGGGCAGGGTGATCGCCCAGGGCACGCCGCTGCAGCTCAAGGACCGCTCCGGAGCCGCCGCGGTTGTGGTCACGGTCTCCAATGCCGCCGACCTGCCCGAGGCGGAGCGCCTGCTGCGCACGCAGGTGGCCGAGGTGCATGTCGAGGAGCCGGCTCGCCAGCTGACCGCGGCGGCCGAGGGCCTGGCCGACATGACCCGGATCGCCTCGGTCTTCGCCGACAGCGCGATCGAGCTCGACGACCTGGGCCTCAAGCGACCCAGTCTCGACGACGTGTTCCTGCACTTGACCGGTCACCGCGCCGAGGACCCCACCGACACCCCTGACGAGGAGTTCATCGGATGACCGCCCTGGAACGCCCCGAGATCCGCGACACCGGACTTCTGCGCCAGTCCATGGTGATCGTGCGACGCAACCTGATCCACATCAAGCGAATGCCCGAAATGCTGATGGACGTCACCATCCAGCCGGTGATGTTCGTGATGCTGTTCGCCTTCGTCTTCGGCGGGTCCATCGCCACCAATGCCCCGGCCGGCTATCGCGAGTGGCTGCTGGCCGGGATCATGGGCCAGACCGTCGCCTTCGCCTCGTTCATCGTGGCTGTCGGGCTCACTGCCGACATCGAGAAGGGCATCGTGGACCGGATGCGGTCCCTGCCGATCAACCCGGCCGCGGTGCTGGTCGGTCGTAGCATCTCGAGCCTGATGCACTCGAGCATCGGCATCGTGGTGATGTCGTTGACCGGGCTGGTCATCGGCTGGCGGATCCGGGGCAGCCTCGCCGAGGCCGTGCTGGCCTACCTGCTGCTCCTGCTCTGGGGCTTCGCCATGATCTGGATCGGCATCTGGGTGGGTTCGAAGATGCGGTCGGTGGAGGCGGTCAACGGAGTCATGTTCACCACGATGTTCCCGATCACCTTCCTGGCCAACACGTTCGCACCCACCGAGAACATGCCCAGCTGGCTGCGCACGATCGCCGAGTGGAACCCGATCTCGTCCCTGGTCCAGGCGGTGCGCGAACTCTGGGGCAACGCCGGCCCGGTGGCGGACGACGCCTCACTGCCGTTGCAGCACCCGGTGCTGACCACCATCATCTGGACCGTCGGGCTCACGGTCGTCGTGGCCCCGCTGGCGATCCGGACCTTCCGAAAGCGCACGCAGGATTGATCGGTTAGGTCACCCTTGCTTGAACAGGGTGCGGCATTAACGTCACACTTGTGTTGTGGAATTCACCCAGAGCTCCGTCGCCGTCCCTGAAGGGGACGCTCCGACGCGCGCTCGCGTGGTCCGCACCATCCTGGAACAGGGCCCCTCGACGGCGGCGCAGTTGGCCGACCGGCTGGACCTGACGCCGGCCGCCGTACGCCGTCACCTGGACCACCTCGTCGCGACCGGTGCAGTCGAGTCCCGCGAGCAGCGGGTCTACGGATCGCGTCGACGCGGCCGTCCGGCGCGGGTCTTCGCGATCACCGAGACCGGACGGGACACCTTCGACCACCACTACGACACGTTGGCGGTCGAAGCCCTGCAGTTCCTCGCCGAGCACGGCGGCGAGGAGGCGGTGACCTCCTTCGCACGCAAGCGCGCGCAGCAGATCGAGGACGAGTTCCACAAGCTGGTCGCCGCCGACACCGGGCTCGACCCGGTCGTGGCCGTCGCCCAGGTGCTCAACCGTGGTGGCTATGCCGCCGCGGTTCGTGAGTTGCCGATGGCAGCCCAGCTGTGCCAGCAGCACTGCCCGGTGGCCCACGTGGCCGCCGAGTTCCCCCAGTTGTGCGAGGCCGAGACCGAGGCCATCGGCCGGGTGCTCGGCCGACACGTGCAACGCCTGGCCACCATCGCCCACGGCGATGGCGTCTGCACGACCAGCATTCCGCACACCCCGACGACGCTCAACCCCGACAACCGCGAGGAGTCTTCATGACCGCCACACCGAGCATTGACGAACTCAACCCCGAGCTCGAGGGCATCGGACGCTACGAGTTCGGTTGGTCCGACAAGAACGACGTCGGAGCCAATGCCAAGCGAGGGCTCAGCGAAGACGTCGTGCGCGACATCTCTTCGAAGAAGGGCGAGCCGCAGTGGATGCTCGACCTGCGACTCAAGGGCCTCAAGCTCTTCGGTCGCAAGCCGATGCCGAACTGGGGCTCTGATCTGTCAGGCATCGACTTCGACAACATCAAGTACTTCGTTCGCTCCACCGAGAAGCAGGCCACGACCTGGGACGACCTGCCCGACGACATCAAGAACACCTACGACCGCCTCGGCATCCCCGAGGCCGAGAAGCAGCGCCTGGTCTCCGGCGTCGCCGCCCAGTACGAATCCGAGGTCGTCTATCACGCGATCCGCGAGGACCTCGAGGAGCAGGGCGTCATCTTCGTCGACACCGACACCGCGCTGCGCGAGCACGAGGAACTCCTCAAGGAATACTTCACCACCGTCATCCCGGTCGGCGACAACAAGTTCTCCGCCCTGAACTCGGCTGTCTGGTCCGGCGGGTCGTTCATCTACGTGCCCAAGGGCGTCCACGTGGACATCCCTCTGCAGGCCTACTTCCGGATCAACACCGAGAACATGGGTCAGTTCGAGCGAACGCTGATCATCGTCGATGAGGATGCCTACGTGCACTACGTCGAGGGTTGCACCGCGCCGATCTACTCCTCCGACTCGCTGCACTCCGCCGTGGTGGAGATCATCGTGAAGAAGGGTGGCCGGTGCCGTTACACGACCATCCAGAACTGGTCGAACAACGTCTACAACCTGGTGACCAAGCGCGCCACCTGTGAGGCCGGCGCGACCATGGAGTGGGTCGACGGCAACATCGGTTCCAAGGTCACGATGAAGTACCCGGCCATCTACCTGATGGGTGAGCACGCCAAGGGCGAGACGCTTTCCATCGCGTTCGCAGGCGAGGGCCAGCACCAGGACGCCGGCGCCAAGATGGTCCACGCCGCGCCCAACACCTCGAGCTCGATCCTGTCGAAGTCGGTTGCCCGCGGTGGTGGCCGTTCCTCCTACCGCGGCCTGATCCAGATCAACGAGGGCGCACACGGCTCCAAGTCCAACGTGCTCTGCGACGCCCTGCTGGTCGACCAGATCAGCCGCTCGGACACCTACCCCTACGTCGACATCCGCGAGGACGACGTGTCGATGGGTCACGAGGCCTCGGTCTCCAAGGTCTCCGACGACCAGCT
>DATCYH010000421.1:0-4264 GCA_036570405.1 Nocardioides sp. | reverse complement strand
ACCGGCTGGTGGTCAGCCTGGAGGACAACGGCGTCGTCGGTGGCTGCGGTGCAGTCCTGCTGCAGACCCTCAACGCGGCTCACGTCGAGACGCCGTTCCGGTTGCGCGGGATTCCCCAGGAGTTCCTCGACCACGCCAAGCGCGCGGCGATCCTGGAACGGATCGGTCTCACTCCACAGGCGTTGGCGCTGTCCATCGTCGAGGACATCACCGCGGTGTCCGAGGGCAGGTCGTTGATCGATGCGGACCACGGCACGTAGGTCGCTTCGGGAGGGAAGCGCTTCACTCGTCGTCCTCGTGGCCCTGCTGATCGGCTCACTCGGACTCACCGGTTGCGGACTGGGAGGACCGCCACCGGTATCGGTGCCGGTGGACGGCGCCGGCGCCCTCATGGACGAGGTGATCGAGGTGCTGGACGCGCGGGCCGAGTCGGTCAGGGCCGGTCGACTCGAGGACTACATCGGTGGGATCGACACGACCGACGCCGGGTTCGTGGTCGGCCAGAAGCAGTACTACGCAAACCTTCAGCAGCTTCCGCTGGGCCGGTTCGGCTACACGGTCCCGGAAAACTCCACGCCCTCGACCGAGGGCGGCACCACCACACTGCTGGTGCTGGTGCGCCTCCAGCTGGCCGGCTATGACGCCGTGCCCGTCACGACCCCGGCCCGGTTCTCGTTCGTCCGCAACGCCGAGGGGATGCTGGTCCTGAGCGCCACCCGTGACCGGGAGTGGGAACGCAGCCACGACGTCGACCTGGCGCCGTGGGACCTCTACCCGATCCGGGCCGAGGAGGAGTCCGGCGTGCTCGGCATCTTCGATGAGCAGAGTGTCGACGCCGCCGATGAGATCCTCGACGCCGTCCGCGACGGTGCCGGGCAGGTGCAGGCCACGGCTCCGTTCGACTGGAAGGGTCGCGTCGTCGTCTATGCCCTGAGCTCGGTCGACGTGCTGGCGTCGCTCGACAACCTTCCCGGTGGAGATCCCGACGCCCTGGACGGGGTGGCGTTCCCGGTGCGTGCCGCAGCCGACTCCACCAAGGTCGCCAGCACCCGGTTCATGCTCCACCCGCGGATGATCGAACGCGACGAGCCGTTGCGCGACAGGCTGGTGCGCCACGAGCTGACCCATGTGGCGATGGGTCCTCGAGACGACAACGTGCCGATCTGGCTCTCCGAGGGTCTTGCCGAGTTCGTCTCGGTCCAGCCGGTCGCTGCTCATGAGCGGATGATCTCGCGGGACGCGCTCGAGGCCGCGCAGGCGGGTATCACGGAGCTGCCCCGCGATGACTCGTTCAACGGTGCCGAGTCGAGCAAGAACTACGGGATCGCCTGGTATGCCTGCGAATACATCGCCTCCACCTTCGGCCAGGACACGCTGTGGCGGCTCTTCGAGGAGATGCGTCGCGCCCGCGGGATCAGCGAGGCCCGGCAGGACGACGTACTGCTCGAAGTCCTGGGTGTGGACTCGTCCGAGGTGGCCGAGGCAGCGGGAAGGAAGATCATCGCGACCTTCGGCTGAACGGGCTCAGACCACCTTGATCACGGTGGTCCGGCCGCTGGTGAAGTTCCACACCTTGAGTGACATCGTCCTGCTCAGGCGGATGCAGCCGTGCGACTCGGACATGTTCGTGCCCAGGATGTTGGTGCCGTGGATCGATGCCCCGCCGGCCATCCGCCGCGGGATCTGGTGGAAGCCGACCCCGCAGGGTGCGAACCGCACGAAGTTGTCGAGCCAGAGGCTGCCGCTGCGATTGAGCTTCACCCGCGCGGCGCGCCCGCAGTAGGAACCCGTGCGGTAGGTGCCCTTGCGCAACACCGACGGGTTGTCGATCATCCCGGCCTGGACGATCACCCGGCCACGGGTGTCGGTGATCCACACCCAGTTCTGCGACTGGCTGATCACGATCTGGCGGCGCTTGCCCGCCTGCCAGGGGACTGCGCGCGTGTCGCACCACCGGCCGGTGCCGGCCAGCAGCCGAGTCCTGGTCGTGGTGTCCAGCTTGCCCGTCTGGGGAAAGCCGTGACGGGACTGGAAACGGATCAGTGCGGCCTTGGTCCAGGTGCCCAGCCTGCCGTCCTGCGGACCGGCGTCGCAGCCGAGCTTGTTGAGGTGCCACTGGGCACGCTCGATCGTCGTCGCTGCCTGGGCGGAGGGAGGCACCAGTGCCGCCATCGTTCCAGCGACCAGCATGATCGTCAGGACCAGAGCACGCTTCATCGATCCACTCCCTGGGGTCTTGTCGAACGGGCTCGTTCGCGGTGGGTCGAATTATGCCCCCGATTTGCCGGACCCCGGGGCTGGTTGCGGGAACACTGTGCGGATCGCTGATGTTGTCGCACTAGTCTCGGAAGACCGAAGAGCTTGAGGAAGGAAACTGTGGAGCACCTGCACGTCGTTGACGAGGTCCCCGAACTCGTTGAAGTGGAGTCACTGCCGATGGTCGTGGCGCTGCAGGGATTCCTCGACGCCGGCAACGCGTCCGGCCTCGCCATCGACCATGTGACGTCCGATGCGACCGGGCCTGTGGTGGCGACCTTCGACGTGGACGTGTTCCACGACTACCGCGCCCGTCGACCTGCGGTCTCGTTCGTCCGTGACCACTACTCCGGGTTCGACGCACCCAAACTCATCGTCCGCCTCATGCACGACGCCGTGGGGAGCCCCTACCTGCTCCTGGTCGGTCCCGAGCCGGACACCCGCTGGGAGGCCTTCGCGCGCGGGGTCCAGGAGCTCATCACCAGGTTCAACGTGGACCTGGTGGTCTCCTTGGGCTCGGTGCCGATGGCTGCCCCGCACTCGCGCCCGTTGGCGCTCACCCAGCACGCCAACCGTCCGGAGCTGGTGACCCGGCAGAACCCGTGGGTCGGTGAGATCCGGGTGCCCGCCTCGGTGGCGGCGCTGCTGGAGATCCGGCTGGGGGAGCAGGGGCACGACCTGACCGGGTTCGTCGCCCATGTGCCGCACTACGTTGCCCAGTTCGACTATCCGCTTGCTGCGCTCAGCCTGCTGGAGGGTGTGGAGGAGGCGACCGGCCTCAGCTTCGACCTGGACGCGCTCAAGGTCGCGGCCGAGGAGAAGGCGCGCGAGATCGGCGACTACCTCGCCGAGCATCCCGAGGTGGCCGAGGTCGTCGCCGGCCTGGAGCAGCAGTACGACGCGTTCGTGCGCTCGGAGGAGTCGGGGAGCAGCCTGCTCGCCGACGAGACCGAAATCCCCTCCGGCGATGAGATCGGCGCCCAGTTCGAGCAGTTCCTCGCCGGGCTCGACGACCCCGACAACCAAGCCTGACACCCGCACTGAGTCATCCCCCGCACGAAAAGGATCGCCGCCATGCCACGCTCCGCAGAAGAGCTCCGTGAGTTGCTGGACATCGAGAGCATCGACGTCAACCTGTTCCGGGGCAAGCAGCCCGACACCGAGCTCCAGCGGGTCTTCGGCGGGCAGGTGGCCGCCCAGGCCCTGATCGCAGCGGCGCGCACCGTCGACCCGTCGTTCAGCGTGCACTCGCTGCACTCCTACTTCCTGCGCCCCGGGGACACGGCCGTGCCGATCGTCTACGACGTCGAGACCCTGCGCGACGGCCGGTCCTTTGCCACGCGTCGCGTGGTGGCGCGCCAGCACGGCCGTCCGATCTATCTCCTGTCGACCAGCTTCCAGGTCTTCGAGGAGGGCCTCGAGCACCAGGACGCCATGCCCGAGGTGCCCGGGCCGGACGAGGCGATGACGCTGGCAGAGGTCGTCCGGAGCCGTGATCCGGAGGCTGTGCGCACGCAGAACGACGAGAAGTGGGAGCGGGAGTGGGCGGCTCTCGACGTCCGCTACGTCGGCAACTCGAGTGCCGGAGGCGTGATGGAGGACCCGTCCCGTCCCGCGCGTGCGCAGCTGTGGGTCAGGGTCGCCGGTGAGCTGCCCGACAGCCCGCTCGACCAGGTGGCCGCGTTCACCTATGCCAGCGACATGACCTTGATCGGGGCCACGTTGGTTCCGCACGATCGATATGTCGGCTCGCCGGGGATGCAGGTGGCCTCGCTCGACCACACCATCTGGTTCCACCGGCCGTTCCGTGCCGACCGGTGGTGGCTCTTCGACCAGCACTCCCCGAGGGCAGCCGGTGGACGCGGACTGGCGCTGGCCAAGGTCTATTCAGAGGACGGGACGCTGGTCGCCACGGTGGCCCAGGAGGGCCTGATCCGCCAGCACTGATCGGTCGCATCGGCCGTCATTAACATTACAACGATGTAATTCGTGACAAGACACGCCGGAT
>DATCYH010000420.1:0-2781 GCA_036570405.1 Nocardioides sp. | reverse complement strand
ACAGTTCCCAGGCCTTGGTGCCCGTGGTCACGGTCTGCTCCTCACGCGCTTCGGCGTGGACGAGAACGACCTTGATGTCGGACACGAATGCTCCTGGTTATTGATCGGCTGGGTGAGTGATCGGCTGGCACCGGTGTTCAGCGCCCGATTCAGCGCCGGTTCTCGGGGACGCGTCCGATCGTATCGGCCCCTGTGCCCGGGGCGCGCGCCGGTTTCACTTGCGGCTGGCGAGGACCGCCAGGACGATCACCGAGATGAGGATCGACAGGCCGGCTGTGTTGGCCACAGGCGCCAGCAGCACGGGTGCCGTGGCCAGCAGCAGGACGTCGAATCCACGCAGGGCGCTTCCGTAGAGGTTCGTCGGGACTCCCCCGGCCGGGCTGGACACGAGCGGACGCGAGAAGTCCGGCGGTCGCCCGGTCACCCATCGTGCGGCGGCGGCAAGCGAGGCCATCCCCGAGGCGATGCCGCACATGACGGCAGCAGCCCAGGTGAGATCTAGTACGTCGTGCAGCACCGGGATGGTGGCCAGCCCGTGGAGCACGAGCACCACCGCTGGAACCACCAGGGTGGCCCGTCTCGCCTGCATGACGGGGAACGGCAGGAGCCGCAGCACGCTGCCGGACCTGCTCAGCACCCGCAGGGCAGTCAGCAGGGGCAACCCGGTCAGGAATCCGACCAGGGCACCGGCGAGGAAGACGATCCGCTCTCCCCCGGCCACCCCGACGGCGTAGGGCACCACGATGCTGAGCATGACCATGACCAACCACTGCGGGCTCCGCGTCAGGCGGACGAGGTCAGCCCACACGAGTGCGGAGACACCGCTGGGGCCGGACCGTCGCGAGCGGACGGAACCTCGGCTGCGCCAACGGTGACCGACCAGGACGTCGTACATCAGGGCCAGGTCGAGACTGGCCATCGCCCCGGAGATCCCGGGGGCCAGGTTGCCACCGGCGGCCACGTCGCGACGCTGGAGGCGGGCCACCTGGCGGAACGCGAACCCCAGCAGGCATCCGGTGACGACGAGCACCGTGACGCCCACGCCGACCGCAGGGGTCGGGACCGTGGAGGGGGTCTGCAGGAGCGGGGCACGCTCCATCGCGAGCAGCAGCAGCGCCACCCAGAGGAGGAGACCCAGGAGCCACGTGAGCAGGCGTCCCGCCAGGCCCGATCCGGCCTGGGCCAGCACCGCCACGGAGACCGAACAGACGGCTACCACCGCGGAGAGGAGGGAGAACCCGGCGACCGCGGAGGATCCGAAGCCGCCCAGCGTCGCGGCAGCCGCGGCGAGGAGTCCCGTGACCAGCGTCGCGATCAGAGCGGTTCTCCAGATCCGGGGTCGCAGGAGCGCGCCACGGTCCGCCGGTGTGCTGAGCAGCCAGGACGACACTGCAGGCGAGGCGAACACCGGGCCGAACATCCGGGACAGGGTGAGCACGAGGACGAGCGATCCGGTGGCGACCAGCCACGGCAGCAGGGAGCGACCTTCGCGGCAGCCCGCCGAGGTGCACAGCTCGTCGGACAGGCTGGCCACGTTGACCAGGACGCTGACCAGCATCGCCCCGAGCATCACCACGCAGAAGATCGCGATGTAGCCATCACTGATGACGTCGCTGAGCGGCCGGCTCACATGGCTCTTGCGCCAGTGCCGGATCCAGCTGCGGAGTTCACGGACCTCCCCCGATGCGCTGCTCAGGAGTCTGCCTCCCGTGGCATGACCTTGTCGAGGTCCACCACGTTGTCGGCCACCGCGTCCACGAGCACGGGTGAGTGACTGGCGAAGAGGATGCCCAGGCCTGCCTTCTTCTCGCGGATCAGCCGGTCGGTGAGCCAGTCCAGGCCCTGCGCGTCGAGGCGCTGCTCGGGTTCGTCGAGCACGAGCAGCCGGCGAGGGCGGACGAAGGCGCTGGCCAGTCCGAGACGCCGGCGCTGGCCCGAGGACAGCGACCCGGGCAGCTGGCTCGACTGTGGGACCAGTCCGACCTCACGGAGCACCTCGTCCACGAGGGCGTCCGGGTCCTCGACCCGGTGTGCCCGCGCGACCAGGTCCAGGTGCTCCACGACGCTGAGGTCCGGGAAGAAGTCCATGTCGTCCATCACCACGGCCAGCAGCTGGCGCACCAGCGCGGAGCGCTCGTCCAGGGGTGCCCCGGCCAGCTCGATGATGCCCTCGGTCGGCTCCTCGGCCCCGGTGACCAGTCGCAGGACCGTCGACTTGCCGACCCCGTTGCGGCCCACGAGCACGGTGGCCCTGCCTGCGGTGACGGTGAAGTCGAGCCCGCGCAACACGTCGTACTCGCCGTAGGCCATCCGCAGTCCGCGGACCCGCAGGAGTGTCTCCCTCTTGGTCACGGGGCCACCTTAGGGGCGACGCGGAGAATGCCCGACCACAGACGTCTACTCGGGTTGCGCGTCGAGCCCCGGGCCCCGGTTCAACCGAATCGGTCCTGAGGCCGTCACGGGGACCTGCTCGCCCTTCTGGGTCACCACGAGCACACCGCGCGTGGCCATCTCGCCGGCGACCGCGCGCACCTGTTCCATCCGGTCGCGCCATGATTCGCCACCGACCACACGGGCTGCGTCGCTGGGACAGATCGAGGTGCCGTCGCGCTTGCGCAGGAGGGTCCGGATGGTGGCCGCGATCCGGTCCGCGGCCTCCTGCTCGGTGGGCTGCTCCCACCACGCACGCCCACGCTCGCCGAGCGCCACCTTGGCGTCGTCGACTCGGGGGCGTGCCGCAGCCCCTTGGGTGCGTACGGCGCGACGCGCGGACATCAACTC
>DATCYH010000419.1:0-1969 GCA_036570405.1 Nocardioides sp. | reverse complement strand
CTCGGCGAAGGTCTCGGGCCGGTAGCGGCGGTAGAGCGCGAGCGGGGAGTCCACGCCTGAACAGTAACCACCGGCCCCGACACCCCGACAGGCCGGACTCCCCCGGAAAAACTAAGGCCCCCCGCACACCCGACAGAGCTCACTTACCCTTGCTGCCTTCCGGCCCTGGGGGAGTTGGGCGAGATGCCGCCGCACGGGGGGTTGCCCCAAAGTCTAGAGGATGAGGTCCCAGTCAATTTCATCGGCGGGTCCCCTGACCGGTAACGTCCTCCGACGGAGGTATCGCCTAGTGGCCTATGGCGCTCGCTTGGAAAGCGGGTTGGGTTAACGCCCTCGGGGGTTCGAATCCCCCTACCTCCGCAGATCGGACGCCCCGGTGAGAACCGGGGCGTCCGTCATTTCGCGACTCCGTCATTTCGCGGTCACTTCGCGGGCGTACGCCGTCACTCACCCGCGTCGGCGGGCGAGGAGTGGGCGGAGCACCAGGGCGAGCACCAGCAGTCCGCCGGCGCCCATCCCCCACCAGAGCAGTGCGCGTCGACGCTCGGCAGATCGGTCCTCGAGCGGAGCGGGCTTCGCCGCGACGTAGTCCTCGGCGCTGCGCGCGCGCTCGGTGCGGAGCTCACCGGTCGTCGAGATCGCCAGCTTCCGGGTCAGCGCCTCGTAGGGCTGGACCATCCCGTGTCCGTCCATCGCGTTCTCGTTGCCGCCACCTTGGGCGGTCACCTCGATCCGCGTCTTCACCTGGGCGGGGCTGAGCCGCTGGCCCTCGAGCAACAGCGCCGCAACACCGCTGACGACCGCGGTGGCCCAGCTGGAGGCCGGGTCCGAAACCGTGCACACCAGGTTGCGCAGCATCACCGAGCGGAGTCCCACGACCGGGGCGGAGACGTCGATCTCGGGACCGACCAGGACCGCCTCGGAGGTCATGCTCAGGTCGGCGGACCGGCTGGTCACCGCGATGACGCCGTCCATGCTCGCCGGGAACAGCACCTCGTCCGGCGCCGCCGGCGGTTCGTCCTGGCCCTGCGCACCCTCGGACTCCTCGTCCTCAGGCTCTGCGTCCGGATCACGGTTGCCTGCGGCAGCGACGACGACGATGCCCTTGGCGATGGCGGCATCGATTGCGGCCGCCAGGGCCTTGTTCGGCTTCTCGAAACCGATCGAGATGTTGATGACGGCGATCTTGTCGCGGTTCGCACTCGCCCACTTCACCGCTGCCGTCACGTCACCGGCCTGCACCTTGCTGGGCCCGGTGGCCTCGCCCTCGACGGGCCCGGCCGCGACTCGCAGGTCATAGATCTCCGCGCCCGGTGCGATGCCGGTCGCGTCGCCCCTCCCGGCTATCACACCCGCGACGATCGTGCCGTGCCCATCCTCGACCTTCCCCGTCACGAACGACTTGCCGGCGCGGACCGAGAGGGTCTTCGACGTCGAGATCCCGGAGTCGATGACTGCGACTCCGACGCCCTTGCCCGTCGCGAGCTGGTGCACCTCGTCGAGGCGTAGCGAGGTGAGGGTCTCGTTCTCCTCGTCGGCGTCCTTGTCGACCTCGGTCGCGGTAGCGGAGTCACCGGGGACGCCGCGCATGCACGGGGTCTCGTCGGCATGTGCCGGGGCGGCCCCGACCAGGACCAGGCTCCCCGCGAGCATCGACGACGCAAGCGTGGAGGTCAGCCGCATGTCTTCATCGCCTTGGCGGTCGGTTGACGACGCGCTGCCTCCTGAGAGAGCTCGGGGCCACAGTCGAAGCTCTCGGTCCATGCGTCCGGCACGGTCGGGGCCTTCACCGATCCGAACCCGAGGAGCTCGGCGGTCTCCCCCTTGGGTCCACCCAGTCGATAGCGCTTGGCGTCCATGTCGATCACCACGGGGGTGCCTGCGGTGGCCGCCCCGTGCTGGCCGACGTTGACGTAGGCGCCGTACCCCGGTTGCACGGCGACGTCGAGGACGTTCGCCCTGAGCTTGC
>DATCYH010000418.1:0-4043 GCA_036570405.1 Nocardioides sp. | reverse complement strand
TTTCATCGGCCAGGCGCAGGGCGCCGATCACCTCACCGTCGGCGACGACGTGCAAGATGATGGCGCCCTCGGTGCGCCACTTGTCCGCGATCGGCAGTTCGGCCAGACCGTGCTGCTCCAGCAGGTAGGGCCCGCCGACCTCGATCATGGCGCCTTCGACATCCGCCCGGACGCCGACCGCCGGTGACGACGAGAAGTCGGTGTACGTCGGAACGTCCAGTCCCCGGTGCGCTGCGGCGCCGGTCACGGCCTTGGCCAAGGGATGCTCGCTGTCACTCTCAGCGGCTGCAGCCAGGGCCAGGACGGCTTCTTCGGCGTACCCCTCGACTGGCTCGACGCCGGTGACGGTGGGTTCACCCTTGGTCAGGGTGCCGGTCTTGTCGAACAGGACTGCGTCCACCGTGCGCATGGACTCCAGGGCGAGCCGGTCCTTGACCAGTACGCCGCCGCGGGCCGCGCGCTCGGTCGCGATCGAGACCACCAGTGGGATCGCGAGACCCAGCGCGTGGGGGCAGGCGATGACGAGCACGGTGATGGTGCGTACGACGCCGTCATCCGGCAGTCCCACGAGTGCCCACACAGCGGCGGTGATGACCGCCGAACCCAGCGCGAACCAGAACAACCAACCGGCTGCGGTGTCGGCGATCCGCTGCGCACGCGACGAGGACGCCTGGGCATCCGCGACGAGCTTCTGGATGCCCGCCAATGCGGTGTCCTCACCGATCGCGGTGACCTTCACCCGCACTCCGGAGTCAGTGGCGACGGTTCCCGCCACCACCGGCTCCCCCACCTCACGGCGTACCGTCCTGGACTCGCCGGTGACCATCGACTCGTCCATGCTGGCGCTGCCGTCCACGATCTGTCCGTCGGCAGGGACCGCCGAACCCGGGCGAACGATGACCACGTCACCCACGACCAGATCGGACGGAGCAACCTTCACCACGGCGTCGCCGTCCACCTTCTCGGCCTCGTCGGGCAACAAGGCGGCCAGCGAGTCCAACGCGGAGGTCGTCTGGGCCAGCGAACGCATCTCGATCCAGTGGCCCAAGAGCATGATCACGACCAGCAGCGCCAGCTCCCACCAGAAGTCCAACTGGTCGTCCAGCACACCAAGAGTGGAGCCCCATGAGGAGACGAACGCGACCGTGATGGCCAGTCCGATGAGCAGCATCATCCCGGGCTTGCGCGAGCGAGTCTCCGAGACCGCTCCGGTCAGGAACGGCCAGCCGCCCCAGAAGTAGAGGACGGTGCCCAGGATCGGCGAGATCCACTGAACCAAACCGTCCTCCGGCAGGTCGTAGCCGGCGAGGTGGGCGAACATCGCGTTGAAGACAACCACCGGGATCGCGAGGACCAACATGATCCAGAACAGGCGTCGGAACTGGCCCACGTGATCGCCGTGGCCTCCATGACCTTGGTGGCCCCCGTGGCCGCCATGGTCGTGTCCGCCGTGGTGTTCTGCGTCGGCAACGGCGTGCTCATCGTGTGGGTGAGTGCCAGACGGGTGGATTGAGTTGGTTTCGTGGTGATGCGTGTCCATGATCCGACCATATACCCCCCATGGGTATGTGATCGTAGCTGCGACCACTGTCGGCAAGGTCACGAACGGCGCACACCCCGTCCCCGGTCAGCGGCGACCTGCACGACGGTGTCAGCACACCCGGCGGCCCAGCGAGGCGGCTTGACGAAACGTCAAGACCTCGAAACCGTCGATAGTGTGTCGAGCCACTGCTCAACTCGTAGGAGCAACTATTTAACCGCCGGGAACATTACCCCCTGGGGGTATGGTTGAGTGAGGAGAAGCAGCAGTTCAATGGAAGGGGATCAACCATGAGCACGTCTCACCAGCACGGCCACGGCGCCGGTCCTGACGCCGGGCGGGCCGCACCGGGCAGCGATGCCGATCACCACCACGCCGGCGCCCACGGCGAGACAGCCGCCGAACACGCGCACGGTGGGCATGGTGGCCTCGAACATGTGGGTCACGGCCCACACGCCGAACATGGCGGCCACGGGGAGCATGGAGGGCACGCGGGGCATGGCGATCATGTCGGCATGTTCCGTCGCTTGTTCTGGGGCTCGCTCGTGCTGGCTGTCCCGACGGTTCTGCTATCGCAGATGTTCGCCGACCTCGTCGGCTATCAGGTGCCCGGCCTCCCCGGCGTTTTCTGGCTGCCGCCGATTCTGGGGACGGTGCTCTACTTCTGGTTCGGTCGCCCCTTCCTGACCGGCGCCGTCTCCGAGATCCGTTCGCGCCAGCCCGGCATGATGCTGCTTGTCGCTCTCGCCATCACCGTAGCCTTCGTCGCCTCATGGGGCGCCACCCTCGAGTTGCTCCCCCACCATCTCGACTTCTGGTGGGAGCTGGCACTGCTGGTGGTAATCATGCTGCTGGGCCACTGGATTGAGATGCGCTCACTGGTCCGCACGACCTCGGCCCTGGACTCGCTGGCCACACTGTTGCCCGACGAGGCCGAGAGGGTCGAGGGCGACGAGATCGTCGTCGTCTCCCCCGCTGACCTCTCGGTCGGCGATGTCATCGTGATCCGCCCCGGCGGCAGCGTGGCCGCAGACGGACGGGTGGTGAGCGGCTCGGCGTCGATGGACGAGTCGATGATCACCGGCGAATCCCTACCCGTACGCCGTGAGGCGGGCGCCACCGTCGTGGCCGGTACCATCGCCACCGACTCCGGCCTGCGCGTCGAGGTCACCGCAGTAGGCGAACAGACCGCTCTGGCAGGGATCCAGAGACTGGTCGCCGACGCGCAGGCGTCGACATCGCGCGCCCAACGCCTGGCCGACAAGGCGGCGGGGTGGCTGTTCTGGTTCGCACTGGCCTCCGCCGTGGTGACCTTCCTGGTCTGGGCGCTGATCGGTCTGCCCGAGGATGGGCTGATCCGCACCATCACGGTGCTGGTCATTGCCTGCCCCCACGCACTTGGACTGGCGATTCCGCTGGTGATCTCGATCTCGACTGAACGCGCGGCCAAGGCCGGCGTACTGGTCAAGGATCGCCTCGAGATGGAGTCGATGCGCACCGTCGACTCCGTCCTGTTCGACAAGACCGGCACCCTGACCAAGGGACAGCCGACGGTCACCGCGATTGAGCCCGCCCCCGACACCACACTCAACTCCGATGAGGTACTGCGCCTGGCGGCCGCGGCCGAGGCGGACTCCGAACACCCGCTGGCCCGAGCCATCGTCCGAGCCGCCGAGAAGAAGGGCCTGGCCCTACCTTCCTCCAGTGACTTCTCATCACACCCCGCCGAAGGCGTCACTGCGGTCGTGGACGGAATGACCGTGCACGTCGGCGGCCCGGCGCTCCTCACTCGCGAGGGCGTCACCGAACTGCCGGTTGCGGACGAATGGCGCCGGCACGGCGCGATCATCCTGCACGTCGTGGTTGATGGCGCCGTCGTCGGCGGACTGAGCCTGGCTGACGAGATCCGCGAGGAGTCCCGCGCCGCGATCAATGCCCTGCACGAGCGGGGCATCGAGGTCGTCATGATCACCGGGGACGCCGAAGCAGTCGCCACCACCGTGGCGGCCGAGCTCGGCATCGACAGGGTCTACGCCGGCGTACGCCCCGAGGACAAGGCGTCCAAGGTCGCCGAACTCCAGTCCGAAGGACGCACCGTCGCCATGGTCGGCGACGGCGTGAACGACGCACCGGCCCTGGCCCAGGCCGATGTCGGCATCGCCATCGGAGCCGGAACCGACGTCGCCATCGGGTCGGCCGGCATCATCTTGGCCTCCGACGATCCCCGCGCCGTCTTGTCGATCATCGAACTGTCCAAGGCGACCTACCGCAAGAGCATCCAGAACCTGGCGTGGGGCGCGGGCTACAACCTTGCCGCCGTACCACTTGCCGCCGGCGTGCTCGCCCCCATCGGGTTCGTGCTCCCGATGTCGGTCGGAGCGGTCCTGATGTCCGCCTCCACCGTGGTCGTGGCACTCAACGCCCAGTTGCTGCGGCGCCTGGACCTGGTACCCGGGCGCCTCTCTCCCACCACCCACCAGGACAGCAACGCCTGATCTCCCGG
>DATCYH010000417.1:0-2499 GCA_036570405.1 Nocardioides sp. | reverse complement strand
GCCTGCTGTTCAAGGTCGCCGTCGTGGACGACCTGGCCGCGGCGCGCAGCCTCGTCGCCGAGCTGCCCGACGTCACCGCGGTGACCCGCGATGGCGACCAGATCGGCACGCACTTCGCCTCCGGCGGATCGGCCAAGCAGCAGTCCCTGATCGAGATCCAGGCGGCGGTCGACGAGGCCGCGCGTGCCTTGCAGGAGGCCGCCGCCGACTCAGAGCGGCTGGCCTTCGAGACCTCGCGGATGGAGGCAGAGCGGCTCGAGGCACAGAAGCGGGTCGACGTCGCACTCGCCAAGCTGCACGAGTCCGACGCGACCTTGGCCGCGGTGGCCGAGGAACTCGGCCAGTACGGCTCCGCCGCCCGCTCCGCCCGCGGTGAGGCCGAGCGATTGATCGCGGCGATCGACAACGCCCGCCAGGCGCGCGAGAAGGACCTTGCCGGCCTCGCTGACCTGGAGGCGCGGCTCACCACCGCCGAGGAGGCTCCCGAGGAGGAGCCGGACACCAGCATCCGTGAGCAGTTCGCCCAGGCTGCACGTGATGCCCGTCAGGCGGAGATGGATGCGCGTCTCGCCCTGCGCACCTCCGAGGAGCGCGCCCGAGCCCTGCACGGCCGCGCCGACGGACTCCTGCGTGCGGCGCGCCAGGAGCGCGAGGCACGTGCCAAGGCACGCGAGCGCCACGAACGCCTGGTCCGCGAGGGCAAGGCAGCCGAGGCCGTGGGTGTCGGGGTCGCCGCCGTCCTTGAGCATCTCGATGTCTCGATAGACACCGCGGCCAAGGCACGTGCCGAGGTGGAGCAGTCGCGG
This sequence comes from Nocardioides sp., assembly GCA_036570405.1. Lineage (GTDB taxonomy): Bacteria > Actinomycetota > Actinomycetes > Propionibacteriales > Nocardioidaceae > Nocardioides. The sequence continues at coordinate 1,693 of DATCYH010000417.1, read as the reverse complement.
GCCGCGCGCGAGCAACAGCTGCTCGATATCCGCGCCCACCTGCGCGACCTGGCGCGCGAGCACGACGAGCTGGTGAACTCAGTCCACCGCGACGAGATGGCACGGACCCAGCAACGGATGCGCATTGAGCAGCTGGAGGAACGTGCGCTCGAGGAGCTCGGTCTCGACCCGGACGGGCTGGTCACGGACTACGGCCCGCAGAACCCGATCCCCTTCGCCGGTGAGGTGCCCGAGGGCGAGGAGGCTCCCGAGCCCACTGCCTATGACCGCGACGAGCAGACCAAGCGGTTGCGTTCGGCCGAGCGTGCACTGTCGATGCTCGGCAGGGTGAACCCGCTCGCCCTCGAGGAGTTCTCGGCGATGGAGGAGCGGCACAAGTTCCTCACCGAGCAACTGGAGGACCTGAAGAAGACCCGCAAGGACCTGCTCGACATCGTGCGTGAGGTGGACCAGCGCGTCGAGCAGGTCTTCACCGAGGCCTGGGAGGATGTCCGGGTCGCCTTCGACCACGTCTTCAAGCGGCTCTTCCCCGGCGGCGAGGGCAAGCTCGTGCTCACCGACCCGGGGGACATGCTCAACACCGGCATCGAGGTCGAGGCCCGCCCGGCCGGCAAGAAGGTCAAGCGCCTCTCCCTGCTCTCCGGCGGCGAGCGCTCGTTGGTCGCCGTGGCCTTCCTGGTCTCGCTGTTCAAGGCCCGACCGTCGCCGTTCTACATCCTCGACGAGGTCGAGGCTGCCCTGGACGACACCAACTTGGGCCGGCTGCTGGAGATCTACGAGGAGCTCCGCGAGAACTCCCAGCTCCTGGTGATCACCCACCAGAAGCGGACGATGGAGGTCGGCGACGCCCTCTACGGCGTGACCATGCGCGGGGACGGCGTCTCAGCGGTGATCAGCCAACGGCTGCGCAACGAGGGCTGAACGACGAGGGCTGGGCGACGAGGGCTGGGCGACGAGCGCGTCGGGGTCGGGCCGCCGGTGCGTCCCGCGACGCCGGACGCGGCTAGGCTGCCCGGGTGAGTGAACGCCCCCCGCTGCCCACCCGTGCCGATTACGTTGCTTGGCGGACCGTGACCACGCGCTGGCGCGACGACGACGCCTATGGTCACCTCAACAACGCGACGTACTACGAGCTTTTCGACACCGCGGTGAACGCGCACCTCTTCGAGGCGACCGGGGTCAATGTCCGGTTGCTGCCGCAGATCGGCGTCGTCGCGGAAACCTCGTGCCGCTACTTCCGTGAGATCGGGTTCCCCGAGCCGATCGAGATGGGCCTGGTCGTGGACAAGGTCGGGACCTCGTCGATCGTCTATCGGATCGGACTCTTCCAGGGCGACTCGGACGAGGCCGCGGCCGAGGGTCGCTTCGTGCACGTCTACGTCGACAACGAGCACGGCGCCGGAAACCGCCCGGTCGTGCCGATGCCGCAGGAGATCCGCGCGGCCGTGGAACCGCTGTTGCGCGCCTGAACCGGTGTGACCCGCCTCACTGGCGCCTCGCGAGCCGGTCGAGGGCTCACCAGCGCTGTGCGAGTCTGGAAGCAGTTGTCAGAGTCGTCTTGAGAAGGGCTGTCCTTGCTCCCCATCATTGTGGTGATGTTCGCAATCGTGCTGGTCGCCGGAGTGGTTATGCTCTATGTCGCCTTCCCACACCGCGGTCAGGACGTGCCCGCGGTCCCGTGGGTGGGCGAGGC
>DATCYH010000416.1:0-2383 GCA_036570405.1 Nocardioides sp. | reverse complement strand
CGGTGCCGAGCGGCCCGGCTCCCAGGCCGACTCCCACCACCGGCTCACGCCGGGCCCGGGCCGTCAGCACCGGCAGTAGGTGCAGGTCGAGGTTGAGGGTTGAGGTCTCGTCCTGCAGCAGCCCGCCGCCGCCGAGCACCGTCAGGCCCGTCCGAGTCATCAAGGACGATTGACGATGGCGCGAATCGACGCCGTGAGCCGAAGAAGTGGCATCTGGTGCTACCGAAAGCGCCGCGATCTGCACATCTCGGGCCGCGAGCTGCGCGGCGAGGGCCTTGAACACCAGCTCGTCGCCCAGGTTGGCGGAGCCGATCCAGGCCGCAACGGTGGCTGAGACCGGGCGAGACACGGTCGGGATGCTCCCACAGCAGGTGCGGCCCGTGCGGTCAGGTAGAGATATCTGGAGAAATCCGCGAACTGGCCATACCCCTGGCGGACGTGACGGCGGTAACGCACTCGTGGCAACGCACTCGCAAACATTGAGCGAGGCACGCCGGGGGACTTCTTCCGGTATGTGTCAGTTTCGGTGCACGAGGGTACGTCGCCGCCCGGAAGCTGCAATGGGCGTGGTTATGGGTGCTTGCTCCCATAACCACCCTCACGTAGCCTCCGCCACGACGTTGCCGCAGGCTCGCCTGCGGCGGCGCGTCCGCTCCGCGCAGTTCAGCGGGGCGTCACACCGTCACAGGGAGTTCCGAGCAACCAAGGTGCAAACCAGTCAGGGCGTTCTCTTCGCAGCAACCCGGGCATCACGCCCGGGTCCTGGCGCGTCCGCGGTCGGCGGTCCTGTGGCAACGTTCAACCCACCCCATTTCCAGGAGGAAATAGCTTGAGTAACAACGCGAGGCGCACCAAGCGCATTCTCGCCGGTGTGCTTGCTGGCTCCATGGCCCTCTCGGTGTCGCCGCTTCTCGGCTTCACCGGCGTGGCCTCGGCTGCCGATGACTTGCCGCCGCTTGCCGACCCCATCGGGACCGGCAACTACTGCGAGGACATGCCCGAAGAGGAGCCCTTCACTGACGTCGCCGATGACGACACCGGCATCGACGAGATCACCTGCCTGCTGCAGACGGGCCTCACCACCGGCGTGACCGAGACCACCTACGAGCCCGCTGCGACGATCACTCGTCGCCAGCTGGTCCTCTTCCTGGTGCGTTTCGCTGACGCGGCCGACCAGGGCGACACCGGCGACAACATCGCCGCGCTGCCCGCCGGCGACGGTGAGACCGACTTCACCGACATCGCTGACGAGAACACCAACGTCCAGACGGCCATCGACCGCCTGAACGAGGCCGGCATCGTCGAAGGCGTCACCGCCACCGAGTTCAGCCCTGCTGCTCCGGTGAGCCGTCGCCAGATGGCTGCCTTCATCGTCCGTCTCCAGGAGTACCTCACCGGCGCGGAGATCACCGCCTCCGGCGACTACTTCGACGACGACAACGGCGACTCCGGCGAGGACAACCTCAACATCGCTGCCGAGCTCGGCATCTTCCAGGGCGATGGGGCTGGCAACGTCAACCCCGGCAGCTCGCTCAGCCGTCGCCAGATGGCCAGCGTCCTGACCCGTAGCCTCGAGGTCCGCTTCGAGGCTGGCGACATCGAGCGTGGCTTCGATGACGTCGAAGAGTCGAACCAGACGTTCGACGTCGCTGGTGACCCCGAGGCGCATGCCATCGGCGCCACCGGCGTGCGCACCTGCGTTGTGACCGTTCCCGTCGGTAAGACCGTCGACTTCCGGCTCGTTCCGTCCGAGGACGTTCTGACGTCGGCGGCTGGCGTGGTCACCCTGGTCGACTCCGAGCAGGACGAGATCTACCAGGTGAGCGGAGCTCCGTCGGCCATGATCGCCGCTGTCAACGGGGCGGCTGGCGCCCCGGGCACCGACGTGACTTCGGTCGCCGGCCAGATCGCTGTGTCGATCCTCGGCACTGGTGCAGACGACGTGAGCCTTCTCGTCTTCGAGGATGCGGCCGCCGGTGCCGGTGTGCTGAACCTCACTGACGCGACGCCGAACAACGCCCTTCCGAAGACCCCGACCGATGCCTTCGGCGTCGGCTGCCGCACGTTCTTCGTGCCGGCAGAGGCCACCCTTGGTGGACACGCGGGCCAGGACAGCGACCTCGTCAACCGTGATCTCGACTACTTCGTCGACACCGCGGGCGCTGGCGAGACCTTCTACTGGGACGCCAACGACGTGTTCCAGTTCCAGGGGATCGGCATCACGCAGGAGCAGTTCGAGGGCGTGCTCAGCTCTGGCGCTGCCGCTGACGTTCTGACTGTCACGTACAACCCGGACGCCGCAGGCGTTTCGACGTTCAACATCACTACCGACACCGTGGGTGCCCCGATCAACGCCTCGGCAGTGGTCAGCAACCTCGACGCC
>DATCYH010000415.1:0-4379 GCA_036570405.1 Nocardioides sp. | reverse complement strand
TCAGGATGCTGGCTGCAACGCCCCACCCGAATGCCGCAGCGAACGCGATGGCCGCGAAGCCGTCGAGGGCGGACTTCAGGTAGAGCTGGTCGGCGCCGTTGCCCAGTCCGTCGTTGAGGGAACCCAGGATGGTGAGTGGGCCGGTGCAGAAGACCAGGGAGGCGGTGACGAAGCCCTCGATGAACCGGTGCCGCTCGGCCGACTCCGCACCGCCCTGGAGCCGGGACTGGAGCCATCCGCCCAAGCCCTCGACCCGCGATTCGAGTCGGAGCAGCGAGCCGACGATCCCACCGATGAGCAAGGACCCCAGGACGATCAGCATCGGCGCACTGCGACCCACGGCCGCGGACAGTGCCGGGCTGAGCACCTCGATGGCGCTGACGGCTGCGATGAGCAGGGTGACCAGGCCGAGCGCGTCGGTGACCAGCTCACGGGTGCGCTGGGGAAGTCGGTTGCCCAGGACGAGTCCGAGCAAGGCGCCGACCAGGACGGTGGCGACGTTGACGAGGGTGCCGATTCCGGGCAAGGGGGACTCCTCTGGCATGGCGGGCGGGCCCGAGCGTAGTCTCCGTCCCGGAGCACCGAGCCGGGAAGGGCTGATTCATGAGCAGGACAGCAGCGACGCTGCGCGGAGCCACCACCGACGACGCCGCAGCGTTGGTGGGACTGTGGAGCGATCTGTTGCGACGGGGCACCCCCTCGGACCTCCTTGAGGAGATGAAGGAGGTGATCGGCAGGATCGCGAAGAACCCGGCCGAACAGATCGTCATCGCGGACTGCGACGGTGCCGTCGCCGGTGCCGTGATCCTGCGCACGAGCCCGCTCACCCCCTTCAACTCCGAGGTCGCGGTGCAGGCGATCTCGCCCCACGTCGCGCCGGCCTTCCGGCGCCGCGGGATCGGTCACCAGCTGATGGAGGCCGCGGTTCAGCACGCCGAGGAGCAGGGCGTGGGACACGTCGCGGCAGCCTCATTGAGCAACTCGCGTGACGCGCACCGCTTCCTGGCCCGGATGGCGCTCGCACCCCAGGCAGTCCTGCGGATCGCGCCGACCCACGTCGTACGCACGAAGCTCAGCGGGCGGCGACCCACGTCGGCGCCGCACCGCCAGCCGTTGGGGCAGGTGCTGGCCCAGCGCCGCTCCCTGCGCCGACAGCGCGACACCGCCTGACTGTACGAGCGTCAGCGTGGCACGCCGGGAGCGTTCAGGTTCCCCGGGGACTCATCAGGGCGCGGCGATGAGGGCGCAGGTGATCCGTGAGGTGCACAGCCGCTTGCCCTCCTCGTTGGTGATCACGACCTCCCAGGTGCAGCTGCTGCGGCCCAAGTGCGCCGGCGTCGCCACTCCGGTGACCACGCCGCTGGTGGCCGAACGGTGGTGGGTGGCGTTGATGTCGACGCCCACTGCGATCTTGTCCGGCCAGGCGTGGATCGCGGACCCGATCGAGCCGAGCGTCTCGGCGAGCACCACGGATGCGCCGCCGTGCAGCAGCCCGTAGGGCTGGGTGTTGCCGGCGACCGGCATGGTTGCGACGATCCGCTCCGGGCTGACCTCGACGACCTCGACGCCCATCTTCTCGTTCAGCGCTCCCTGGCCGTCCGGCATCGAGGCCAACAGTTTGTCGAGCTCTGCTTGATCCATGGTTGGTCTGCTCATGTGCGCATTGTGCCCAATGCCGCCCGTGCCGGGGTCGGCGGATGTCCCTGTCGGTCGATAGAGTCGCAATGTGCCTGAGAACCCTGTCGCCCCGGCCCGTCCTCGCCTGTTGCTGCTCGACGGGCACTCGCTCGCCTACCGCGCCTTCTTCGCGCTCCCGGTGGAGAACTTCTCCACCGCCACGGGGCAGCACACCAACGCGGTCTACGGGTTCACCTCGATGCTGGTCAACGTGCTGCGTGACGAGCGGCCGACCCACGTCGCGGTGGCGTTCGACAAGTCCCGGCAGACGTTCCGGTTGGCCGAATACAGCGAATACAAGGCCAAGCGCAACAAGACACCCGACGAGTTCCGCAGCCAGCTGCCGCTGATCCAGCAGATGCTCGACCACATGCGGATCATGCACATGGAGCTCGACGGCTACGAGGCCGACGACATCATCGCCACGCTCACCACCGAGGCGCTCGCCGACGGCATGGAGGTGCTGATCCTCACCGGCGACCGCGACTCGATCCAGCTGGTGACCGAGAACTCCACCGTGCTCTACCCGATGCGCGGCGTCAGCGACCTGGCCCGCCTCACCCCGGCCGCGGTCGAGGAGAAGTACGGCGTCCCGCCGCACCGCTACCCCGAGCTCGCGGCCATCGTGGGGGAGACCTCCGACAACCTGCCCGGCGTGCCGGGCGTGGGGCCCGGCTTCGCTGCCCGTTGGATCAACCAGTACGACGGCCTCGACAACGTGATCGCCCGTGCCGACGAGATCACCGGCAAGAAGGGTGAGGCACTACGGGCCCACCTCAGCGACGTGATCCGCAACCGTCACCTCAACGCCCTGGTCCGCGACCTGGCGCTTCCGCTCCGTCCCGGTGAGCTGTCCCGGCGCGAGTGGGACCGGACCAGCGGGCTCGAGCTGCTCGACGAGCTCGAGTTCAGGGGCGAGCTGCGGACCCGGCTGCTCGACACCATCGACCCCGACCCCGACTCCGAGCCCGAGACCACGGCCGAGAGCGGATTCGAGCTCGACGGCACGCGACTTGCGTCCGGCTCGGTCGCGGCATGGCTCGAGGAGCACGCCTCGGGCGAGGACCTCGTCGGCGTCGCCGTGCAGGGGGCCTGGCGCAGTGGCACCGGGGACGTGCTGTCGATCGCGTTGGCCACCACCCGTGGAACGGCTGCCTGGATCGACGTCACCGAGCTCACCCCGCAGGACGACGCCGCGATCGCCGCGTGGCTCGCCGACCCGTCGCGAGCCAAGGTCCTGCACGACTCGAAGGGACCGGCCCTGGCCCTCGCGGCACGTGGCTGGGAGCTGCGTGGCCTCGCAGTGGACACCGCCCTGGCTGCCTATCTGGTCCAGCCCGACCAGCGTTCCTACGACTTGGCAGACCTGACCCTGCGCTACCTCAAGCGGGAGCTGAGGCAGGACACCGGCGACGCCGACCAGCTGAGCTTCGACACCATCGAGGACGGAGGCGCCAGCGACGTCTCGATGCTGACCGCTCGCGCCGTGCTCGATCTCGCCGACGCCCTGGACGAGGCGGTGGAGGAACACGGCGGGACTGCGCTGCTCGCGGACGTCGAGCTGCCCCTGGTCGACACGTTGGCCCGGATGGAGCAGACCGGCATCGCCGTGGACACCGACTATCTCGAGGGTCTCGAGTCTGAGTTCGGTGAACAGGTCCGGGCCGCGGCCCAGGACGCCTATGACGTGATCGGCAAGGAGATCAACCTCGGCTCGCCCAAGCAGCTGCAGGTGGTTCTCTTCGACGAGCTCAACATGCCGAAGACCAAGCGCACCAAGACCGGCTACACGACCGATGCCGATGCGCTGCAGTCGCTCTACGAGAAGACCGAGCATCCCTTCCTGCAGCACCTGCTGCGCCACCGTGACGTGATCCGCCTGCGCCAGACCGTGGAGGGCCTGCTCAAGACAGTTGCCGGCGACGGCCGCATCCACACGACGTACAACCAGATCATCGCGGCGACCGGGCGTCTCTCGAGCACCGACCCGAACCTGCAGAACATCCCGATCCGCACCGAGGCAGGCAGGCGGATCCGGGAGGCATTCGTCGTCGGCAGCGGCCAGGGCGCGCAGTTCGAGTGCCTGCTGACCGCCGACTACAGCCAGATCGAGATGCGGATCATGGCGCACCTGTCCGAGGACGAGCAGCTCATCGAGGCGTTCCGATCCGGGAGCGACTTCCACTCGATCACGGCGGCCAAGGTGTTCGACATGCCCGCCGACGAGGTCGGCGTGGAGCAGCGCGTGAAGATCAAGGCGATGAACTACGGCCTGGCCTATGGGCTGTCGGCCTTCGGCCTGTCCCAGCAGCTGCGCATCGAAGCCTCCGAGGCCCGGGTGCTGATGGATGACTACTTCGAGACCTTCGGTGGCATCCGCGACTACCTCAACGGGGTCGTCGCCGAGGCCCGGCGCAGCGGCTTCACCGAGACGATCATGGGTCGTCGGCGTTATCTTCCCGACCTGACCAGTGACAACCGGCAGCGTCGCGAGATGGCCGAGCGGATGGCCCTCAATGCGCCGATCCAGGGATCGGCCGCCGACATCATCAAGGTGGCCATGCTCAACGTGGACAAGGCGATCACCGAGGCCCAACTGAGCTCACGAATGCTTCTGCAGGTGCACGACGAGCTCGTGCTCGAGGTGGCAGCGGGGGAGCGGGAGCAGCTCGAGGAGCTGGTCCGTCGTGAGATGGGTGGGG
>DATCYH010000414.1:0-11805 GCA_036570405.1 Nocardioides sp. | reverse complement strand
GAGGCGCGGATCGACGGCCCGTTGCGGGCCCATGCCGTCACCGAGGCGCTGCGGGTGGAGTGGCCCGAGGGCGACCAGGAGGAGTGGGAGTACGCCGCCCTCGCGGCCGCCGCGGACACCTCCTGGACCCTGCGCACCGAGGCCGACACACCGCGCCGGCACGTGCTCGCAGTCGACGTCGCCGCCGACGCGGTCACCCCGGTGACGGCCGACGACATCACTGCCGTGAGCCTCAGCCATGACGTGGTGTGGAAGAACATCGGTGCCCTGCACATGGACACCGAGGACCTCGCCGGGGCGCCCAATCACGATGGGGGTCACGACGGGTACGACCCCGAGCTCGCCTGGTTCGCGACCCAGGAGATCGCCGACCTGTCCTGACGCAGAGCGTTGAGCGGCGACCGGGTCTCTGACACGATCGCAGGCATGGACGCAATCACCTTTCCTCCGGCTCCCACCAACGAGCCGAACCTGACCTACGCACCGGGCAGCCCCGAACGGGCCGAACTCGTCGCGGAGCTCGACCGTCAGAAGCGCAAGCAGGTCTCGTTGCGCGCCGTCATCGGCGGACGACGGCGCAACGGCGGGGGTGAGGAGATCAAGGTCGTGCAGCCCCACGACCACCAGCACGTGCTTGGCACCCTGAAGAACTCCACCGCCAGTGACGCGGAGGCCGCCGTGAAGGCCGCCGCCAAGGCCGCCCCCGAGTGGCGCGCGATGTCGGTCGACGACCGGTGCGCGATCCTGCTCAAGGCGGCCGACCTGCTGGCCGGGCCCTGGCGCCAGCGGATCAACGCGGCCACGATGCTCGGGCAGAGCAAGACCGCCTTCCAGGCCGAGATCGACGCGGCCTGCGAGCTGATCGACTTCTGGCGCTTCAACGTCCACTACGCCAAGCAGATTCTCACCGACCAGCCGATCGCGAACAGCCCCGGCATCTGGAACCGCACCGACCACCGTCCGCTCGAGGGCTTCGTCTATGCCATCACGCCGTTCAACTTCACCGCGATCGCCGGCAACCTGCCCACCGCCCCGGCGTTGATGGGCAACACCGTCCTGTGGAAGCCGTCGACCACCCAGCAGCTCGCCGCGTCACTGACGATGGAGTTGCTCGAGGAAGCGGGCATGCCGCCCGGCGTGATCAACATGCTGCCGGGGCACGGCGCCGACGTCTCCCAGGTCACCCTGAACCACCCCGACCTGGCCGGGATCCACTTCACCGGCTCCACCCCGACCTTCCAGCACCTGTGGAGCCAGGTGGGCGCGAACATCGCGACGTACCGCTCCTATCCGCGCATCGTGGGGGAGACCGGCGGCAAGGACTTCATCATCGCCCACCCCTCGGCCGACCCCGACGTCACGCGGGTGGCGATGATCCGCGGCGCCTTCGAGTACCAGGGCCAGAAGTGCTCGGCCGCCTCGCGGGCCTATGTCGCCAAGTCGGTGTGGGACAAGATCAAGGACCAGTTCATCGCGGACGTCGACTCGTTGCGGGTCGGTGACGTGAGCGACCTGTCCAACTTCATGGGCGCGGTCATCGACGACCGGGCGTTCGCCAAGCACAAGGCCGCGATCACCCGGGCCAAGCGCACCAAGACCCTCGACGTGGTCGCGGGCGGGACGTATGACGACTCGGTCGGCTGGTTCGTGCGGCCCACTGTGGTGGTCGGGACCGACCCGGGCGACCAGATGTTCAGCACCGAGTACTTCGGCCCGATCCTCGCCGTGCACGTCTATCCCGACGGTGACTTCGAGAAGGTGGTCCGCCAGGCCGAGTCGGCCTCGCCCTATGCCCTGACCGGCGCGATCATCTCCCGGGACCGGGGTGCGGTAGCCTGGGCCGCTGAGGAGCTCCGGTTCGCGGCGGGCAACTTCTACATCAACGACAAGCCGACCGGCGCGGTCGTCGGGCAGCAGCCGTTCGGTGGGGCGCGGGCCTCGGGCACCAACGACAAGGCCGGAGCGCCCTCCAACCTGCTGCGCTGGACCTCGGCACGCTCGATCAAGGAGACCTTCGTGCCGCCGACGGACTACTCCTACCCGCACATGAGCGCCCAGCCCGACTGAGTGGGGGCTGGCTGGCAGTCATGGTGGCCCCGATGGGAGAATGGGGCCACCATGACTGCCGACCTGATCGCCCTGCACATGGGGCAACTGCACGCCTACGAGCAATACCTGGTCTTCACGCTCGCCTTCGGCCCGTTCGTGCTGCTCGGCATCGTGGTGTTCTTCGTCAGGCGCCGCGACGTGGCCCAAGAGCAAGCCCAGGGAGAGGGCCAGGCAGGGGCCATCTCCGTCACCGACGCAGACCAGGCTGCACCTGACGGCGGGGAGACGCTGACGGACGAGGGCGAGGCCGGTTCGGTCAGCGCCACTCGCCCGCGAGCCACTTGAGCCCGACCTTGTTCTCGGCCTTGAAGGCCTTGACCAGCAGGCCGGCGATCAGGTCCTCGATCTTCCCGCCGACCAGCGGAATCTTCACCTGCACGGCCAGGTCCATCGTCTCGACGACGTCGTCCCCACGTTGGGTGATCCGGGCAGTGCCCTTCATGTCCCCGGGCTTGCCCGGGATGGTGACATGCACGTCGGCGTCGGTCAGCGAGCTCCACGTCTCCACCTGAACGATCGGGATCTCGTCGCCGACGAACTTCTTGGCGAAGCCCGGCACCCGGTCGGTGCCGTGGACGAGCTCGACCTCGATCCGTCGTGCCGGCATCTCGCCCGAGACGCTGACCGAGCGACGTACGACGCCCTGATGGTCCGCGACCGCCTCGCGGAAGGTTGGGTCGCCGATCATCGCGGCGACCTGCTCGATGGTGGTGCCGGGGTAGGTGAGCTCGTGGCTGATCCTCTTCATCGCTCGCCCTCCAACCACGCGGTGCCGACCTGGTTCTCGATGTCCCAACCGGCCTTGAGCTTGGCAGCGATCAGAGACTCGATCTTGCCCCCGATCAGCGGCACCTTGGCCTTCGCCTCACCCTCGAAGGTGTCGAGCGTGCCGTCACCGTCGGCCACCAGCCGGCGGGTGCCGGTGATCCCGGCAGGCTTGCCCGGCGTGGTCACCGAGAAGTCGGCCGTGGTGGGGTCCGACCAGGACTCGGCCTGGATGGCGTGGGTGGTCTCGCCGGCGAACTTCCGCAGGGCGCCGGGGATGTCCGTGTTGGGCTGGTGCATGTCGATGCGGATCTCGTTGCCCTCGGCCTTGACGCTCACCTGGGTGACGCTCTGCGCCCAGGACGCCTTCTCCCGGAACGCCGGATCGGTGAGCATGGCATGCACGGCCGCCGGTGGGGCGGCATACCTGACGGAGTGTGTGATCTTCATGCGGTCATCATGGCCGATGAGTCGCGCGACATGCCATTGTTTCGCCATGCCCCGTTGGACAGCTCACCGTTGGATCGCCGCCGCAGTGCTCGGTGTCGCCCTGCTCGTGTCGGGGTGTTCCGAGGAGGCGAAGCCCCTGCCGCCGCAGCAGGTGAGCGAGCCGACCCCGACAGCCACCGTTGGACCGGGCAACTGGCGGGTGAAGTTCAGCAAGGCCGAGCTGGCTGCCTACTCCACGGCGGTGGGGCGGTGGCGGGACTACGGCCGTCGCAGCGAGAAGTACTACCGGCAGGGCAAGGCGACCCCGGGCTCGCTGGAGATGTTCGAGGACTACTTCTACCAACCGGACGTCATGCAGGCCACACTGCGCAACTACGAGAAGAAGAAGATCCGATTCATCGGGCAGGTGCAGCTGCTGTGGACCCGGGCCTCGAGGATCGAGCTGGGCAGGACGCCACCGGTTCTGGTCTTCGAGGAGTGCGTCAACGTCGCCCGCACCAGCATCAGCACCAACGGCCGGGTGACGCCCAGCGGGCAGCGCGATCCGGTCCTGCGCAAGGTGACCATGTCGCGGGTCGGGAACGGCCCGTGGCTGGTCTTCGGCTACGAGGGGCCGGAGACGGGTGACAAGAACCCCTGCCAGCAGTGAGACGCGGCTCCTAACGTTTCGGTGACGTTCCACGACGCGTGTCCTCTCGTGTTGTCCGGATCACACTGCCCCCATATGGTCGAGGAGTGTCGGACACCCTCGATGACAAGAAGACAGCGCTGATCGCACGGGCCACCGATCTGGCCGCGCACGGCAAGGGCTCTGGCGGACCGCCGATCGAACTGGTCTCCGCGATGCTCACCGCCTACTACCGCCACGTGGCTCCCGAAGACGTGGTCGATCGCAGCGACGCCGACATCTACGGAGCGCTGAGCAGCCACTGGCGGCTCGCCCAGTCCCGGCCCCAGGGCACGGCTCGGGTGCGAGTGTTCACCCCGACCGTCCAGGCCAACGGCTGGTCGGCCAACTCCCACTCGGTGGTCGAGGTCGTCACCGACGACATGCCGTTCCTGGTCGACTCCCTGACGATGGCCCTGTCCGGCCAGCACCGGAACCTGCACGTCGTGGTGCACCCGCACTTCGACGTGACCCGCGACATCACAGGTGAGCTGGTCAGCGTCAAGGTCGCAGAGGAGGGCGTTGCCTCGGCCCGGGACGACGGCTCGGTCCGCGAGTCGTGGATGCACGTCGAGATCGACCGGGTGCCCGACGGCGCCGACGCCGCGGAGATCGAGAATCGGCTCGTCGCGGTCCTGCGCGACGTGCGCGAAGCCGTTGAGGACTGGGACAAGATGCACGAGCGGGTCACCTCGATCATCGAGGACCTCGACTCCAACCCGCCGCCGCTGCCGAAGGCGGAGATCGAGCAGGGACAGGCCCTGCTGCGTTGGTTGGCCGATGACCACTTCACCTTCCTCGGCTATCGCGAATATCGCCTCGAGGAGATCGACGGCGAGGAGATCCTGCGCGGCCTGCCGGGCACCGGCTTCGGCATCCTGCGTGCCGACCCGGACATGTCGACCTCGTTCGGCCGGCTCCCGGAGCCGGTCCGGGCCAAGGCCCGCGAGAAGGTGCTGCTGGTGCTGGCCAAGGCGAACTCGCGTGCCACCGTGCACCGCTCGTCCTACCTGGACTACGTCGGCGTCAAGGTGTTCGACGAGGCGGGCGAGGTGGTGGGCGAGCGCCGCTTCCTGGGGCTCTTCTCCAGCGCTGCCTACACCGAGTCGTTGACCCGTATCCCGTTGTTGCGGGAGAAGGCGTCCGAAGTGCTGAACCGGGCCGGGTTCGACCCGCGCAGCCATGCCGGCAAGGCGCTGCTGGACACGCTGGAGAACTACCCGCGCGACGAGCTCTTCCAGACTCCCGTCGAGCAGCTCAGCGGCATCGCCGAGGCCGTGATGTACACCCGCGAGCGCCGGCAGCTGCGCCTGTTCATGCGGCGCGACACCTATGGGCGCTATCTCTCCTGCCTGGTCTATCTTCCCCGGGACCGCTACAACACCGCGATCCGGAAGCGAATCGCGACGATCCTCCAGGACCGCCTCGGCGGTGACTCGGTCGAGTTCACCGTCCGGGTCAGCGAGTCGAACATGGCGCGGGTCCACTTCGTCGTACGCCCTCCGCGTGGCGGGACGGTCAGGGACGTCGACCAGGGCGAGCTCGAGCGGACCCTGGTCGAGGCCACCCGCTCGTGGGAGGACGACTTCACCCAGGCGGTCGTGAGCGAGTACGGCGAGGAGACCGGCGCGCGGTTGAGCCGTGACTACGTCGACTCGTTCCCGGAGGCCTACAAGGAGGACTTCGCGGCCCGCACCGGTGCCGTCGACCTCGGTCGTCTCGAGGGCATCACCGACGACGGCGGGATCGACCTGTGTGTCCACGAGCAGATCGACGCCGGGACCGGGGAGTCCCGGCTGAAGGTCTATCGGATCGGTGCGCCGCTCTCGTTGAGCCGGGTGCTGCCGATGCTGAGCTCGATGGGTGTCGAGGTCGTCGACGAACGGCCCTACGAGCTCGACGGCCTCAAGCGCCGCTCGTTCATCTATGAGTTCGGCCTGAAGTACTCGCGCGCCATGCCCGAGGAGTCCCGAGACCTCTTCCAGGACACGCTGCGCGCCATCTGGGACGGTCGCAACGAGATCGACGGGTTCAACGCGCTCGTCCTGCAGGCCTCGCTGACCTGGCGCCAGGCCACGGTGCTGCGTTCGCTGGCCAAGTACATGCGCCAGGGCGGGACGCCGTTCGCCCAGGACTACATCGAGGAGGCGTTGCGCAACAACGTCGACATCACCCGACTCCTGGTGAGCCTGTTCGAGGCCCGCTTCGACCCGGCCCGCTTCGACCAGGCCGGTGCCGACGGTGACGCGCGCGAGGCGGAGGTCGCCCGGATCGAGGAGCGCCTTGCGGTGGCCCTCGACGACGTGGCGAGCCTGGACCACGACCGGATCCTGCGTTCCTACCTGACGATCATCCGGGCGACCCTGCGGACCAACTACTTCCAGCAGGACGGCACGAAGCCCTACATCTCCTTCAAGCTCGCGCCGTCCGCGATCCCGGAGTTGCCGGAGCCACGGCCGCGCTATGAGATCTTCGTCTGCTCACCACGAGTCGAGGGCGTGCACCTGCGCTTCGGCGTCGTTGCGCGCGGCGGGCTGCGCTGGTCGGACCGGCGCGACGACTTCCGCACCGAGGTGCTCGGCCTGGTCAAGGCGCAGATGGTGAAGAACACCGTGATCGTGCCGGTCGGTGCCAAGGGTGGGTTCTTCTGCAAGCAGCTGCCGGACCCGGGTGACCGGGAGGCCTGGCTGGCCGAGGGCGTCGCGTGCTACAAGATGTTCATCTCCGGCATGCTCGACATCACCGACAACCTGGTGGACGGCGAGACCGTCCCGCCGCCGGACGTCGTACGCCACGACGGTGACGACTCCTACCTGGTGGTGGCTGCCGACAAGGGGACGGCGAGCTTCTCCGACATCGCCAACGGGGTGGCCAAGGACTACGGCTTCTGGATGGGCGACGCCTTCGCCTCGGGCGGATCGGTCGGCTATGACCACAAGGGGATGGGGATCACTGCGCGCGGGGCCTGGGTCTCGGTGCAGCGTCACTTCCGCGAGATGGGCGTGGACTGCCAGGCCGAGGACTTCACTGCGGTCGGCATCGGCGACATGTCCGGGGACGTGTTCGGCAACGGCATGCTCTGCTCGCCGCACACCCGTCTGGTGGCGGCCTTCGACCACCGAGACATCTTCCTCGACCCGACGCCGGACGCCGCCGCGTCCTGGCAGGAGCGCAAGCGTCTCTTTGAGCTGCCCCGCTCGTCGTGGCAGGACTACGACACCTCGTTGATCTCCGAGGGCGGCGGTGTCCACTCCCGGTCGGTCAAGTCGATCTCGTTGACACCACAGGTGTGCGAGGCGCTCGACATCGATGCCGAGATCACCTCGATGTCCCCGGCCGAGCTGATGCAGGCGATCCTGAAGGCGCCCGTGGACCTGTTGTGGAACGGCGGCATCGGCACCTACGTCAAGGGCTCGACCGAGAGCAGTGCGGAGGCCGGCGACAAGGCCAACGACGCGATCAGGGTGGACGGTGAGGACCTGCGGGTCCGGTGCGTCGGCGAGGGCGGCAACCTGGGCTTCACCCAACGTGGCCGGATCGAGTACTCGGCCAACGGGGGTCGGATCAACACCGACTTCATCGACAACTCGGCCGGTGTGGACACCTCCGACCACGAGGTGAACATCAAGATCCTGCTCGACGGGGTGGTCGCCGACGGCGACCTGACCGTCAAGCAGCGCAACGAGCTTCTGGCCTCGATGACTGACGAGGTGGCCGCCCTGGTGCTCCGGGACAACTACGAGCAGAACCTGGCCCTGGCCAATGCCGTGGCCAATGCCGCGCCGCTGCTGCACGTGCACGAGGACTGGATGCGGAACCTCGAGCGCAGGGGACTGCTCAACCGCGAGCTCGAGGCGTTGCCCTCCACCAAGGAGGTACGCCGGCGCCTCGCCGCGGGTGAGAGCCTGCACCTGCCCGAGCTCTCGGTGCTGATGGCCTACACCAAGATCGTGCTGGCCGACGAGCTGCTCGACTCCGACCTGCCCGACGATCCCTACTTGCGAACCGACCTGTTCGCCTACTTCCCGCAACCGATGCGGCAGGACTATCGCGCCAAGATGGAGAGCCACCCGCTGCGCCGCGAGATCATCGTGACCCAGGTGGTCAACGACCTGGTCAACGGTGCCGGGATGACCTATTGGCCGCGACTGGCGATGGAGACTGGCGCCTCGGCGGCCGAGTTGACCCGGGCCAACTTCGTCGCCCGGGAGATCTTCGGCTCGCTGGCACTGCGCGAGGAGCTGGCGACCTGGGACAACAAGCTGCCTGCCGAGGTGCAGACGCGGATGCGTGTGGAGATGCGCACGCTCATCGAGCGGGCCTCGCGTTGGTTGGCGACCAACCGGCGCCCACCGATGGACTCGGAGGCGACGGTCGACTTCTTCTCCGTCACCGTCCAGCGAGTGATGTCCGAGCTGCCGAGCCTGATGACCGGCCGTGAGATCGACGCGTTCCGTGAACGTCGCGACTCGCTGGTGTCGTCCGGGGTGCCGGAAGAGCTGGCGGTCCGGGTGGCTGTGCTGCCGCCGGCCTACGGCCTACTCGGAGTGATCGAGACCGCGGACCGGCTCGACCTCGACCCGTTCGAGGTGACCCGGTTGCACTTCGCCGTCGGCGAGCGCCTCGGCCTGCCCCTGCTGGTGGCCCGGATCGTAGCGTTGCCGCGCCAGGACCGGTGGCAGACGATGGCGCGGGCAGCGCTGCGCGACGACCTGCATGCGGTCCATGCCCAACTCACAGCGCAGGTGCTGACCACCACGTCGCGTGAGGATCCGGTGCCGGTGCGGGTCGCCGCCTGGGAGGACAACGACGCGGTGGTGGTCGCTCGGGCTGCCCAGACCCTGGAGGAGATCTGCTCGGACGACGAGGCCGACCTGGCACGGATGTCGGTCGGCGTGCGCGTGGTGCGGGGCCTGATCGGGACTTCCTGACGTCTTGGATAACGTTCGCCGCATGGGAGCCATCGATGTCATCGACGTGGCCCTGGCCTATGGAGACCTCCGGGCGGTGGACGGTGTCAGCTTCACCGTTGCCGAGGGGGAGTTCTTCGGGATCCTGGGACCGAACGGCGCGGGGAAGACCACGACGCTGGAGGTGATCGAGGGACTGAGGAAGCCGGACTCGGGCACGGTGAGCGTGTTGGGCCAGGCGCCATGGCCTCGCAACGCCGGCCTGTTGCCGCGGATCGGCGTGCAACTCCAGTCGTCGGCGTTCTTCGATGCGCTGACCGCACGCGAGCAGATCCACACCTTTGCGGCGATGTATGGCGTCCCGGCGAAGCGCGGCGACGAGTGGATCGAGCGGGTGGGCCTCACCGACAAGGCATCGGTGCGCGCCGACAAGCTCTCCGGTGGCCAGGCCCAGAGGCTCGCCATCGCGTGCGCCCTGGTCCACGACCCCGAGATCGTCTTCCTGGACGAGCCGACGGCGGCGCTCGACCCGCAGGCGCGACGCAACCTGTGGGACCTGTTGTCCGGGCTCAACGACTCCGGGCGGACGGTCGTGCTGACCACGCACTACATGGACGAGGCCGAGGTGCTGTGTGACCGGGTCGCGATCATGGACAAGGGGAGGATCCTCAAGCTGGACACGCCTGCGGCCCTGATCCGTGCGCTCGATGCGCCGGTCCGGATCTCCATCAACGCAGGACAGCTGCTCCCACAGCAGGCAACTGGACTGCCGGGAGTGGACCACGTCGCCGAAGACCCGGACGGACTGGTGATGACCACCAGGCAACCGGCCGAGGTGCTGTCCCGATTGGGCGCCGACAACCTGCTCGACGGGCTCCAGGTGAAGGCAGCGACGCTGGAGGACGTGTTCCTCGACGTGACCG
Organism: Nocardioides sp.; assembly: GCA_036570405.1. Classification (GTDB taxonomy): domain Bacteria; phylum Actinomycetota; class Actinomycetes; order Propionibacteriales; family Nocardioidaceae; genus Nocardioides. Next base: position 1,981 of record DATCYH010000414.1, on the reverse strand, counting down.
GCAGGGAATATCGCGCATGAGGGCGTTCAACGCGGTTGCAGTGGCGATCCTCAAGGGGTTCATCCGGGACAAGGCGTCGGTGTTCTTCTCGATCGTCTTCCCGTTGATGTTCCTGGTCCTCTTCGGCGGCATCCTCACCAACACCGACGCCTCCGAGATCGAGACGCGGATGATCGGTGAGGTGGCACTGGTCGACGACATGCCTGAGGGGGCCAGGGAGGCCTTCGACGAGGCCTTCGACGTCACCCGGACCGATGACCGCGATGCCGCGATCGCCGCGGTGCGCAAGGGTGACCTGGACCTCGCACTCGAGCAGGACGGCGACACCCTGATCGCGCACTACACGCAGACCGACCAGGTCAAGGCTGCCATGGTGAACGGGTTGCTGCGGGCCTTCGTGGACAGCACGAACATCGCGGTGACCGGTCAGCAGCCGAAGTTCGACCTGCGACCCGAGCGGGTCGAGGACGACTCGATGAAGATGATCGACTTCGTTACCCCCGGGCTCCTCGGTTGGGCGATCGCGATGAGCGCGGCGTTCGGTGCGGCGGCGACGTTGAACGGGTGGCGGCAGAGTCGGCTGTTGCGACGCATCCAGCTCTCACCCGTGCCGCCCACCACCGTGGTGGGGGCCCGGATCGCGACCACGATGATGATCGCGCTGGTGCAGACGGCGATCTTCCTCGGGCTGGGGACGGTGGGCTTCGGCCTGACCTTGACCGGATCCTGGTGGATGGCGATCCCGTTGGTGCTGTGCGGGACCCTGGCCTTCATGGCGATCGGCTTGCTCTCCGGGGCGGTCGCCAAGACCACCGAGGGCGCGGTGAACATGGCGAACTTCCTGGTGTTGCCGATGGCCTTCCTGAGCGGGTCGTTCTTCCCGCTCGACGGCACCCCGACCTGGCTGCAGACGATCTCCAAGGCGATGCCGCTGCGCCACCTCAACGACGGCATGCTCGATGTGATGGTGCGAGGTGAGGGGCCGAGTGCCGCCCTGGTGCCGATGCTGATCCTGCTGGCATTCGCCGCATTCCTCACTGCGATCGCGGCGAAGCTGTTCCGCTGGGATGCCTGAGTGCGGGCCTAGGGTGTGCGCGTGACCTCACTTCTGCTCACCCCGATCGCGCTGCTCCGTCGACACGTCGTCCGCCCGGTGGTGGCGCCGCTCGGTCTCCAGTCGCCGAGTCCGCTGGCCGGTCGGCGGGTGCTGATCACCGGTGCGTCGTCGGGGATCGGTGAGGCGACGGCGTACGCCGTGGCGCAGTGTGGTGCGCGCGTCGTGCTGGTGGCCCGACGCGCTGATGAGCTGAAACGGGTCGTGACCGCGATCGAGGAGGCCGGTGGCGAGGCCGAGGCGCACGTGGTTGACCTGACCGACGGGGCGGCCGTGGACGCGATGATCGTCCAGGTGCTCGAGGGCGGACGGGTCGACTACCTGGTCAACAATGCGGGCCGGTCGATCCGCCGCTCGCTCGAGCTCTCCTATGACCGGATGCACGACTTCGAGCGGACGATGGCGATCAACTACTTCGGGCCGGTGCGGTTGATCCTCGGCCTGCTGCCGGCGATGCGCGAGCAGGGGTTCGGCCATGTGGTGAACGTGGTGACTTGGGGAGTGCAGATCAAGGCGCCCAAGTTCGCTGCCTACATCGCCTCCAAGACCGCGCTCGACTCGTTCGCCCGGATTGCCGGGCGGGAGGCGTGGAAGGACAACGTCACCTTCACCAACATCCGGCTCTCCCTGGTGCGCACGGCGATGGTCGCGCCGACCGAGGCCTATGCGAAGGCCCGGACGGAGTCCCCGGAGCAGGCCGCGGCCAAGATCGTGCGGGCACTCGAGGACCGGCCGCTGACCGTGAACACCGTGGCGGCGTCGGTGGTCGAGGTGCTCAACCTGGCTGCTCCGCGGTTCACCGACTTCGCCTTCGCGGCGTTCGACAAGCGGTTCCCGGACTCGGCGGCCGCGCGGAAGTCCTAGCCG
>DATCYH010000413.1:0-3259 GCA_036570405.1 Nocardioides sp. | reverse complement strand
ACTGCCTCGAGCTGGTTGACGTGGCGGGCCGAGATGAGCACGTCGGCGCCGGCCTCGGCCAGCGCGATCGCGGTGGCGGCACCGATGCCGCGCCCCGCGCCGGTGACGACGGCGACGTGGTCGGTGAGGGAAAAGCGGTCGAGGATGCTCATCGGTCCGTCTCCTTGCTCGAGACCAGGCCGCGCCCAGTGACGTGGAACAGATCGAGGGCGGTGACGATGCCGGACTCGGCCGCGACCACGGAGGAGACCGAGTTGACCAGGCGTTGTGCCGTGGTGATCATCCCCGAGTCGTTGTGGTCGCCGTTCTCGCCGCAGTGGGTGAAGTCGACCTTCATGTTCGGCTCGCCGGTGATCTCGACGCGATAGCAACCGCCGCCGTCCGGCGGCGTCGGCCACTCGGGTACCTGGTCCTCGGCGGTGCGGGTGACGTGCTCGAGGATGACTCGGTCCACGCCGTCGACGCGGCCGATCACCTGGAACTTGACCGCGCCCATCGCGCCGGCCTCGATGTCGACGCTGACGGTCTTGGTGTCCACGGGCGCCGGGCGCCGGTCGACGGACTCCACGAGTGGTTCATCGAGGGTCAGGCCGAGGCCTGCAGCGATCTGGCGGACCACCGATCCCCAACCCATGCTCAGGATCCCGGGCTTCCAGAGCATCGGCTCCTCGTCGTCGACGGCCTTGCCGAAGCCGAAGATGTCGCGCATCACCACGGGTTGGTAGTAGGTCGAGTAGTCGACGATCTCGCTGACCTTCACCTGGTCGATCCGCTGGGAGAGCGAGGTCATCACCAGCGGCAGCACGTCGTTGGCGAACCCGGGGTCGATCCCGTTGACGTGGATGCTGGCGTTGCCTCGAGTGCAGGCCTCCTCGACCTCGCGCAGGCCGTCCTCCCACAGGACGCCGTAGGGGTACTGCAAAAGCACGGGTCCGCTGGAGACCACGTTGATCCCGGCGTTGAGGAACGACTTGAGGTCCTCGATCGACTCGAAGATCCGGTCATCGGTCATCGCAGTGTGGATGATCGCGTCCGGCTTGAGGGCGAAGAGCGCCTCACGGTCGTTGGTGGCGGTGACGCCGAGCTCGCGGCCGAGACCGGCCAGCTCACCTGCGTCCTTGCCGGTCTTGTCCGGGTTCGAGACCCAGAGGCCGACCAGCTCGAGATCCGGGTGCTTGTCGACGCCGGCGATCACGTGGCGACCGACGGTGCCGGTGGACCAGCCGACGACGCGGAGCTTGCGGGAGTGTCCTGTGGCGCCGTTCGAAGGGGACGCAGCAGCGGCGTGAGTGCTCATTGCACCAATCTAGAACACGTTTCACTTTTGCGACAGACCCAAGATCTGGGTCATCCGCCGTGCCGGCACCCCCAGCACCTGCGGCGGGCTGCCAGCGACACCGGGGCGGCCGGACTCAGAGCAGGAAGGTGAAGACCGGCGACCCGGGCGGGACCAGCTCGATCGTGAGCGGACTCATCTCCATCCGGTCCAGCAACGGTTGCAGATCGCCAGCCGTGTCGAGCTCGATGCCGACCAGTGCCGGCCCGGTCTCGCGGTTGTTCTTCTTGACGTATTCGAACAGGACGATGTCCGCGCCCTCGATCAGGACGTCCTCGAGGAAGTGGCGCAGCGCGCCGGGCTCCTGGGGGAAGGTGACCAGGAAGTAGTGGCGCAGCCCCTCGTGCAGCAGGGATCGCTCGACGATCTCGGCATAGCGCGAGACGTCGTTGTTCCCGCCCGACACGATCGCGACGACCGGCCCCTCGCCCACGTCGATCAGCTTCGCGGCCGCGCAGGCCAATGCGCCTGCAGGCTCGGCGATGACGCCCTCGACCTGATAGAGCTCGAGCATCTCGGTGCTGACCATCCCTTCGGAGACGGTGACCACCTCGTCGACCAGGTCGCGCACGATCGGGTAGGTCAGACGACCGGCCAGGCCGACCGCAGCGCCGTCAACGAAGGTGTCCACCTCCTCGAGGGCGACCGGTCCACCGGCCGCGAGCGCCGCGGTCATGCTGGCCGCCCCGGCAGGCTCGGCGCCGACGATGCGGATGTGCGGGTGGCGTTCCTTGAGCCACACGGCCAGCCCGGAGATCAGTCCGCCGCCGCCGATCGGCACGATCACCGTCTTCACGTCGGGTGCCTGCTCGACCAGCTCCAGCGCGACGGTGCCCTGCCCGACGATCGTGCGCGGATCGTCGAAGGGGTGGACATAGACGGCACCCGAGGCCTCGGCGAGCTCATGGGCGGCTGCGGATGCCTCGTCATAGGAGCTGCCCGTGGTGACCAGGTCGACCAGACCGTTGCCGAGGGCGATGATGCGCCGCCGCTTCTGGCGCGGCGTGTTCTGCGGCACCACGACGGTGCCGCGGATGCCGAGGGCCGCGCAGGCATAGGCGACGCCCTGGCCGTGATTGCCCGCGCTCGCACACACCACTCCTCGCTCATGCTCGGCGGCCGACAACCCCGAGATCAGGTGATAGGCGCCGCGCACCTTGTAGGAGCGCGCCAACTGCTGGTCCTCGCACTTGAGCAGCACCGGCACACCGACGTCCTCGCTGAGGCGCGGAGACTGGAAGAGAGGGGTACGACGTACCACCGGCCGCAGCACTTCGGCTGCGCGTTCGACGGAGGCGGCGTTGAGCTCCGGAAGGTCCACCCGATCACCTTAAGTGCCACGCGTTGTCGCCGAACGGTCGGCGGCTCGATCGGCTCACTCAGCGGAGCGGGTCGAAGGCGCCGAGCAGCTCGTGCTCCGCGACGCCCACAATCTGATCGGCCAGGATCCGTCCGGTGAGCGGGCCCAGCGCGATCCCCCACATCCCGTGGCCGCCGGCGACGTGGACGCGACTCGACCTCGTGCGCCCGACCAGCGGGAGGCCGTCCGTCGTGCACGGACGCGAGCCCACCCACTCGTCGGTACGCCGGGTCCAGTCGACCCCGCTCAGCATCGGCGTCGCGGCATCGACGATCGCCTTGATCCGCCGGGGATCCAGCGGCGCGTCGGGACTGCGGAACTCCATCATCCCGGCCACGCGCAGGCCCTCCTCGGGCTTGCCCAACGGAGTGCAGGCCACGCGCTGGGTCGGGAAGTACACCGGTCCGGCCGGGACCTGGTCCGGGTGCACCGTGAAGCTGTAGCCGCGGCCGGCCTGAACCACGCGGCGTACGCCGTGTGGGCGGACCAGCCGGTCGAGCCAGCTGCCGCTGGCGATCACCGCGGCGTCGGCGATGAGCTCCTGGGTCCCACTGACCCGCACC
>DATCYH010000412.1:0-1756 GCA_036570405.1 Nocardioides sp. | reverse complement strand
TCGGGCATCCGCGCGTCGCGACCGATGACCTGGATGATGCCGTCGGCGATGTCCAGGGCGCGTACCGCGTCGTCGGAGATGAACAGGACCGAGTCCCCCAGGCTCTTGATCACCCGGCCGCGGTGCGCGGAGACCACGTCGTGGCAGCGTGACTCGAAGACCTCTACCAGGTCGCCGACGCGCTCCTCCCCGATCTCGTTGGACAGCGCGCTGAAGGCGACGATGTCGGCGAAGCCGACGGTGACATGGCTGGTCTTCACCTCGTCGTCGGGCCCGAACTCCTCGATCCGGCCCGCCGCGGCAGCCAGGTGCCTGCGCCAGGCATAGAGCATCAGGTGCTCGAAGGGCGCGCCCACCTGCTCGACCAGGGTCATTGCGGCGGCGACCCGGTCACCCTCGACGTCACCCAGGACGGGGACCAGGGCGCCGACCTCCCAGTCGGCCAGGCGGGCCATCGTGGTGCCGACCGCACGGGTCAGGTTGAGCGCGGTGTCCACGTCGATCAGGCCCGCCTCGACCGTGCCGTGCAGGACACCCAGGGCGTCGGCGTCCGCACGAGTGAAGGCGACCTCGGACTCGGCGTACTCCGGGAAGCCCAGGGCGCGCCAGAGCCGGCGCGTGGTGTCGACGCTGACCGATGCGGTCTCGGCGATCTCGGCCGCGGTGAACTCGGCGTCCTCGCCGAGGATGCCGCGGACCAGGTCCTCGCGGGTCAGCGCTGGCTGGTGGGTGTGCTCAGGCTCCGTCATCGCTCCGGCCGTACAAGCGGTGGAGTTCGTCGGCGACCTTGAGCTGGACCTTCTCGACGCGCGGGATGTCGTGCAGCTCGACCCGGCCGGCCTCTGAGGCGTCGGTGACGACGAGGGTCCCGCACCCGAAGATCCGGTCGGTCAGGTCGATCTCGAAGTCGACTCCGCTGATCCGGTTGAGCGGGATGGTGCGGCCCTTCTGGGCGATGATCCCGGTGCGCTCCATGAAGCGTCGGTTGGTGAAGGTGTAGGTCGTGGACCACCAGACCAGGAACGGACGCACCACGAACCAGGCGATGACCACACCGGCAACAACCCAGGCGGCGATGTGCAACACGTCCCCGGTGGTGCCCTCCCCGATCGTCATCAGCCAGGCGGCCGCTGCGATCGCCACGAGCAGGACGATGATCGGGACGAACAGCGCCTTGGCATGCGTTCTCGTGGAGACGATGACGCTTTCGCCCTCGTTGAGGTACTTCTGGGAGATGGCCACGGGCAGATCATGTCAAACAAATGCTCACCGCACGTGGATGACATCCCCCGCGCCCACCCACGTCGTCCCCTCGGGGGTGTCGACACCGAGGCGTCCACTCTCGTCCAGGCCGCTGACCCTGCCCACGAGCGAGTCACCCGAGGGGAGCTCGACGCGTACGTCGCGCCCGATCGTGACGCAGGCTGAGGTGTAGGCCGCGCGCAAGGCCTCGGCGTCGGTGAGCAGCTCGGAGGCCCTGTCCAGGCTCGCGACCAGGTCCGCCAGGAGCGTGGTGCGGTCGAGCTCCTCGCCGAGCTCGATCAACAGCGAGGTCGCCGTGGGCACCGGCCGTTCCTCCTGGGTGAGGGAGACGTTGAGACCGATGCCGATCACGGCAGCGGGTCCCTGCGGGGTCTCGATGCGCTCGACCAGGATCCCGGCCAGCTTGCGGTCCGGCTCCGAGTGCCCGGTGACCAGCACGTCGTTGGGCCACTTGAGCCCCACCGAGGCCAGGCGCCCCACCAACGCCTGGTGT
>DATCYH010000411.1:0-2123 GCA_036570405.1 Nocardioides sp. | reverse complement strand
CTGGCCCCGATCCGGACGAATCCGGACAGGGCCTGCGGCGGGGACGGCTTGCAATCCACCCTCGCACCTGTCACGGTCGTTGAGTTTGGGACCAATCACTCGTGAAGGAGGATGACGCCCGATCTGGGGGCGTCGTGACGCAACGTGAGCATCAAGCAGGGTGAACATCCGCCCGAATCAGAGACCAACGGTGATCAGCATCCGGCCCTCGACTTCCTGCCGGTCGAGGAGGCTCGCGACACCTCGAAACTCGACTGGGTCGTGTTCGGTGTCACCGCGACGATTGCAATTGCCTTCCTGCTCTGGGGCTTCATCAGCGCCGCCTCCCTGCGCGAGGCGTCGGGGGAGGGGCTCGCCTGGACGATGGACTACCTCGGCTGGGTCTTCATCCTGACCTCGTCGGCGTTCGTCGTCTTCGTGCTGTGGCTCGCCCTCGGCAAGTTCGGCAACATCCCCCTGGGCCGTGACGGCGAGACACCCGAGTTCAGGACAATCTCGTGGATCGCGATGATGTTCTCCGCGGGCATGGGCATCGGACTGATGTTCTACGGGGTGAACGAGCCGCTCACCTTCTTCGCCGACAAAGCCGGCTACGGCGTCCCGGGCACCAGCGCGGCGGAGGTCGCCGACCTCCAGCGGATCGCGATGGCGCAGACGCTCTTCCACTGGACACTGCACCCGTGGGCGATCTATGCGGTGGTCGGTCTCGCCGTGGGCTACGGCGTGTTCCGCAAGGGCCGCCTCCAGCTGATCAGTGCCGTCTTCGAGCCGATCCTCGGCGAGCGCGTGCACGGCCCGGCCGGCAAGGTCATCGACATCCTGGCCATCTTTGCCACCCTCTTCGGCTCGGCGGCCTCACTGGGCCTCGGTGCCCTGCAGATCAGCGCCGGGCTCGAGATCGTCGGCGGTATCGGCGCGGTCGGCAACGGCGTACTGGTCGGGATCATCGTCGTGCTGACGATCTTCTTCATCCTCTCCGCGGTCTCGGGTGTCTCCAGGGGCATCCAATACCTCTCCAACATCAACATGGTGCTGGCCCTGGTGCTCGCCGTCTTCGTCTTCGTGGTCGGCCCCACGCTGTTCATCCTCAACGTGATGCCCTCCGCGATCGCCGAATATGTCGGCCAGATGCCCGAGATGGCCGGTCGTTCCAACGCCGAGGGCGCCACCACGGCCGCCTGGCTGAGCAGCTACACAGTCTTCTACTGGGCCTGGTGGATCTCCTGGACACCCTTCGTGGGGATGTTCATCGCGCGGATCTCGCGTGGGCGCACGATCCGGCAGTTCGTCACCGGCGTGCTGCTCGTGCCCAGCCTGGTCAGCCTGGTCTGGTTCTCGATCTTCGGTGGCAGCGCGATGAAGCTGCAGGAGCAGGGCAAGCCGATCTACAACAACCCCGACGGCACCGCCGCGGACGTCAACCACCAGCTGTTCAACCTGCTCGAGCAGTTCCCTTTGACGACGGTGGCCTCCGTCTTGGTGATGGTCCTGGTCGGCATCTTCTTCGTCTCGGGTGCCGACGCGGCCTCGATCGTGATGGGGTCGCTCTCGCAGAACGGTGCCCTCGAGCCCAAGCGGCTCCCGGTCATCTTCTGGGGCTGCGCCACCGGTGGCGTCGCTGCGGTGATGCTGCTGGTCGGTGGTGAGAACGGCCTGGAGGGGCTGAAGACCATCACCATCCTCGCCGCGGTGCCGTTCGTCTTCGTGATGGTCGGCATGTGCGTGGCGCTGGTCAAGGACCTCAGCAACGACCCGCTGATCGTCCGACGCCAGTACGCCGTGGATGCGGTCACCCAGGCCGTCATCACCGGTGTCACCGAGCACGGTGACGACTTCGAGATCTCCGTCCAGGAGGCCGAGGTCACCACCGACCCCGCTGAGGTCGACGTGAAGAAGTCGACGACGCCACGACAGACACCGCCCCCGGTGGGCTGATCCGGCCCGACCCGGAGGACTTGGCCGCGACACGCCGTGAAGACGGCGTGTCGCGGTCATTTGTCAGTGTGCGGGGCGCACGTCCAGCACGACCTCGAACTCGAGCAGGTTCGCGCCCTGGGCGACCGGCTTGCCGTGCTCCCCGGCGTGCGCGGCCCGGGCATCGCCGTCGCGCCATGCGGCGAACG
>DATCYH010000410.1:0-2411 GCA_036570405.1 Nocardioides sp. | reverse complement strand
GTCGTCTATGCCCGTGCCGAGATCGACCCCGAACTGATCACCGACCCCCTCCTCGGCGGCGTCGGTTGGTCCTGGCTGACCGAGGCCCTCGACGCGCACGGCGCCCAGTGCGTGGCGCCGTCGGGCACTGTCACCTCGGTCTCCACCGAGAACTTCGGCTCCATGGAGGACGAGGCCGCCTCTGCCCAGATCGAGATCCGGGCCTCCTGGACGCCGGTCGGCCCCGACGACGGGGACTTCGACGTCTCGGCGCACGTGGAGGCCTGGGGTGAGTTGCTGTGCACCACGGTCGGCCTCGAGCCCGTGCCTGAGGGCGTGGCAGTGATGCCGAGCCGACGCGGTCAGCGCCAGTGACCGATCTCGAGCCGCAGGACGCCCCGGAGCCGGTCCCGGTCGAGCTGCTGACTCTCCGCGACGGACTCACCCCGGTCGTGGAGACCCACGCCGATCTCGCGAAGGTTGCCGAGCGCTTCGCCGCGGGCACCGGCCCGGTGGCGATCGACGCCGAGCGCGCGTCCGGCTATCGCTATTCCTCGCGCGCCTACCTGATCCAGCTCCGACGCGAGGGCTCCGGCACGGCCCTGATCGACCCGATCCCCTTCGACAACCTGGACCCGCTCGCCGAGGCCCTCGACGGAGTCGAGTGGATCCTGCATGCCGCGACCCAGGACCTGGCCTGTCTGGCCGAGGTCGGGCTGCGCCCGGCCTCACTCTTCGACACCGAGCTGGCCGGTCGCCTGCTCGGCTATCCCCGCGTCGGACTGGCGACCCTGGTCGAGACCACACTGGATCGTCGACTGCGCAAGGAACATTCGGCCGCGGACTGGTCCACGCGTCCACTGCCGCAGTCCTGGCTGGAATATGCCGCCCTCGATGTCGAACCGCTGGTCGAGCTGCGCGAAGTGATGGCTGCCGAACTGGAAGAGGCAGGCAAGGCCGAATGGGCCCGGCAGGAGTTCGAGCACCTCCTCGACTTCACCCCGACCAAGCGCGCCGAGCCATGGCGACGTACCTCCCAGATGCACAAGGTCCGCAGCCGTCGTTCCCTGGCCGCCGTTCGCGAGCTGTGGCTGGCCCGCGACCGGATCGCTCAGGAACGAGACGTGGCCGGCGGACGACTGCTCCCCGACTCGGCGATCATCGAGGCCGCCTCCGCCATGCCGGAGAACCGCCGCACACTGTTGGCCCTCAAGGGCTTCAACGGGCGGGGTGCATCGCGCCACTCCTCGGAGTGGATGCGAGCGATCGACATCGCGCGCGAGGTTCCCGAGGCCGACCTGCCGGTGCGCACCCAGCGCGGCGACGGACCGCCCCCGCCGCGCGCGTGGGCGGAGAAGGACCCCGAGGCCGGCCGTCGACTTGCCCACTCGAAGGAGGCGATGGCCGCACTCTCCGAGAAGGTCAACGTCCCGGTCGAGAACCTGATGACCCCCGACCTGCTGCGTCGCGCACTGTGGGCGCCCCCGCACACCCGCGAGCCCGAAGCCCTGTTGGCCGCGATTGGCGAACAGCTGACCGCTGCCGGGGCTCGATCGTGGCAGGTCGGGCTGGTCGCCCCAGTGGTGACCGAGGCGGTGCTGGTCGGTGCGGTTGAGCCCGACGAGCCCATCGAAGAGGACGCACCCATCACCTCTGAGGACTGAGTCCGCTCACGGGGTGGGAGAGGGAGTGACCTTCTCCTCGTCGCGGATGACCAGCTCTGCCACCACGGGCGCCGAGAGCTCGTCGATGCGCTGGGTCAGCGTCTCAAGGTCGAGAACTGGCGCATAGAACAGCCGCTTGATGGAGGGCTCGACCGCTGCCTCGAGCTCCTGCATCGACTCAAGCAGTGGCGGCATCACGATGTCGCGGATCGAGGCGTTGAAGACCTCAGCGTTGGCGGGCTGCTGGGTGGGCTGCAGGAACGCCTCACCCTCGGCGACCTCGTTGTTCGCCGGCACCAGATAGCCGGCCTTGGCCACCTCGGCGACCGAGTCTGCGGAGACCGCGTGGGCGATCAGGTCGGCAGCGGCCGACTCGCTGACCGGGTCGACTCCCATGCACAGCCCGCTCACGTCACCAACGCTGGTTTCCGTGTCGAGGGTCGGCATCGGCATCACGTCGAAGTTCAGTCCCTCGGTGTTGCGCAGCGACGGCACCAGGTTGCGATAGCCGGCGATCATCGCGAGCTCGCCTTCCTTGAACATCTCCAGGGCGGGCTGCTTCTCCACGTCGGACTGGCTGGGGCTGAGCTGCTCGGTGCGCAGGACGTCGAGGGTGCGGGTCAGCGCGTCCTGGCTCTCGTCGCTGGAGAGCGCCAGGGTGGTCGGCTTCACCGAGTCGTCGAAGAGCTTCCCGCCACCGGAATAGATGAACGGGGCCAGGCCCTCGAGCGACGGCTCGATGTAGACGCCCTTGACACCCTTGGTGGT
>DATCYH010000409.1:0-2806 GCA_036570405.1 Nocardioides sp. | reverse complement strand
TCCTCCGCACACATGGTGAGGAAGCGCTCGATGCGGGCCGAGGAGTGGTCCGGACCCTGACCCTCATAGCCGTGGGGCAGCAACAGGACGGCGCCCGACTGCTGGCGCCACTTGGCCTCACCGGCGGTGATGAACTCGTCGATGACGGTCTGCGCGCCGTTGACGAAGTCGCCGAACTGCGCCTCCCAGAGGACCAGTGCATCGGGCCGCGCGACGGAGTAGCCGTACTCGAACCCGAGGGCGGCGTACTCCGAGAGCAGGGAGTCGTAGATGTAGAACTTCGCCTGGTCCTCGGTCAGCGAACGCAGCGGCGTCCACTCGTCGGCGTTCTTGCGGTCGATGATCGTCGCGAAGCGCTGCACGAAGGTGCCACGTCGCGAGTCCTGACCGGCCAGGCGGACCGGGCGGCCCTCCATCAGCAGCGAGCCGAAGGCGAGGATCTCGCCGGTTCCCCAGTCGATCGGGCCCTGGGTGATGGCCTTGGCTCGACGCTCGAGCTGCGGCATCACCTTCGGGTGGACGGTGAAGCCCTCCGGAGGCGTGATGTAGGCGTCCGAGATCCGCTTGAGGACCTCGACCGGGACCGAGGTGGTCGCCTCGCCCGCGGGCTTCTCGGGATAGTCCGGGACCGTGGTCCACTCGTCCGGGACGCCGGTGGCCTCGCGGACCTCGGTGAAGACCCGCTCGAGCTGCTGCTGGTAGTCGCGCAGCACCTGCTCGGCCTCTTCGATCGTGATGTCGCCACGACCGATCAGGGACTCGGTGTAGAGCTTGCGCACCGAGCGCTTCTGCTCGATCAGGTCGTACATCAGCGGCTGCGTGTACGACGGGTCGTCGCCCTCGTTGTGACCGCGTCGGCGGTAGCAGACCAGGTCGATCACGACGTCCTTGTCGAAGGCCTGGCGATATTCGAAGGCCAGCCGGGCAACACGGATGCAGGCCTCGGGGTCGTCACCGTTGACGTGGAAGATGGGCGCCTGGACCATCCGGGCCACGTCGGTGCAGTAGAGCGACGAGCGCGAGGAGCCCGGTGAGGTGGTGAAGCCGACCTGGTTGTTGACGACCAGGTGGATCGTGCCGCCGGTGCGGTAGCCGCGCAGCTGGGACAGGTTGAGCGTCTCCGCCACCACGCCCTGCCCGGCGAAGGCCGCGTCGCCGTGGACCAGCAACGGCATCACCGGGAAGAACTCCGAGCCCCGGTCGAGCACATCCTGCTTGGCCCGGGCGATGCCCTCGAGCACCGGGTCGACGGCTTCGAGGTGGGACGGGTTCGCCGCGACGGAGACCTTGATCTTGTCGCCGGAACCCGCCACGAACTCACCCTCGGCGCCGAGGTGGTACTTCACGTCGCCGGAGCCCTGGACCGTGCGCGGGTCGATGTTGCCCTCGAACTCGCGGAAGATCTGCGAGTAGTTCTTGCCGACGATGTTGGCCAGCACGTTGAGACGGCCGCGGTGGGCCATCCCGATGGTGACCTCGTCGAGCGCTGCCTCGGCGGCCGCCTCGCAGAGCTCGTCGATGACCGGGACCGTGGTCTCGGCGCCCTCGAGGCTGAACCGCTTCTGGCCGACGAACTTGGTCTGCAGGAAGGTCTCGAACGCCTCGGCCTGGTTGAGCTTGAGCAGGATCCGCAGCTGCTCCTCGCGAGGAGTCTTGGTGTGCGGCTGCTCGACGCGCTCCTGGATCCAGCGACGCTGCTCCGGGTCCTGGATGTGCATGTACTCGATGCCGGTGGTGCGGCAGTAGGAGTCACGCAGGATGCCGAGGATGTCGCGCAGCTTCATGAAGCGACGACCCTCACCACCGAACGAACCGGTGGCGAACTCCCGGTCGAGGTCCCACAGCGTCAGGCCGTGCGACTCGATCTCGAGATCCGGGTGGCTGCGCTGCTTGTACTCCAGCGGGTCGGTGTCGGCCATCATGTGACCGCGCACGCGGTAGGCGTGGATCAGCTCCAGGATCCGGGCCTGCTTGCTGATGTCGTCGTCGTGCGTGGTGGCGATGTCCTGGGCCCAGCGGATGGGCTCGTAGGGGATCCGCAGCGACTGGAAGATCTCGTCGTAGAAACCGTCCTCGCCGATCAGGAGACCGTGCAGGCGGCGCAGGAACTCACCCGACTGGGCGCCCTGGATGACGCGGTGGTCGTAGGTCGAGGTGATGGTGAGGATCCGGCTCACCGCGTTGCGGGTGAGGATCTCCTCCGACGCGCCCTGGAACTCGGGCGGGTAGTCCATCGAGCCGACACCGATGATCGCGGACTGGCCGGCCATCAGCCGGGGGACCGAGTTGTTGGTACCGAGGCCGCCGACGTTGGTCAGACTGATCGTGGTGCCCGTGTAGTCGTCCATCGTGAGCTTGTTGTCGCGGGCCTTGCGGATGATCGCCTCGTAGGCGGTCCAGAAGCCGGCGAAGTCCATGGTCTCGGTGGCCTTGATGGACGGAGCGACCAGCTGCCGGGTGCCGTCGGGCTTCTGCTGGTCGATGGCGAGACCCAGGTTGATGTGGGCAGGCGTGACCTGGGTCGGCTTGCCATCGGTCTCGGTGTAGGAGTTGTTCATCTCGGGCATCGTCTTGATCGCCTTGATCAGGGCGTAGCCGATGAGATGGGTGAACGACACCTTGCCGCCGCGGGCGCGCTTGAGGTGGTTGTTGATCACGGTGCGGTTGTCCCACAGGAGCTTGACCGGGATGTTGCGCACCGAGGTGGCGGTGGGGACGCTGAGCGAGGTCTCCATGTTCTTCGCCGTCGCCGCAGCGATGCCGCGGAGCACGGTGTGCTGCGGCTCGTCGGTCGGCTGGGAGACAG
>DATCYH010000408.1:0-4483 GCA_036570405.1 Nocardioides sp. | reverse complement strand
GCCCCTACGGACCGATGGCCAAGCGTGACCTGCGCCGACGACTCCTCGCCGCCCGCGCCGATCTTGACCCCACCGAGCTGGCGCAGGCCGCAGTGCAGATCACCCAGCACCTGCTCGCCGATGAGCGGGTATGTCGTGCACGCACGGTGGCTGCCCATGTCCCGGTCGGTCGCGAACCCGGCTCCGGGCGGCTCCTGGACGCACTGCTGGAGCAGGGCGCTCAGGTGTTGTTGCCGGTGCTGCTGCCCGACGATGACCTGGACTGGGCGGCATACTCCGGCTCCCTGGTCCAGGCCTCCCGCGGGCTGCTCGAGCCGGACGGTGCCCGGCTGGGACCCGAGGCGATCGCCGAGGCCGACGTGGTGCTGGTCCCCGGGCTGGCGGTCGACGGGCACGGCATCCGGATGGGCCGAGGTGGAGGCTCCTATGACCGGGCGCTGGCCCGGGTGCCGGACGGTGTGCTCACCATCGTCGTCCTGCACGACGGCGTGGTCCTCGACCAAGTCCCCTGCGAGCCACACGACTGCCCGGTCGGTGCGGTGGTCACCCCCTCGGGGTTGCACCGCTTCTGAGCTGTCGGCTCAGGAGCCTGGTCGCAGGAGCAGGGTGTCGCGCCCGGCCTCCTTCACGGCCTTTCTGGAGAATCGCCACGGCAACATCCGACCGTCGACGAAGAGGTCGCGTTGGTCGGTGTAGTTGCGGTGGAAGGCATGGCCCGAGACCCCGGTGAGGTTGATCCAGCGCGAGTCGTCGAAGTCGGCCATCGAGACGACCATCCGCATCGATGGGGCCGAGGTGACGGTGAACCCCTCGTTCGCGTCCCAGTTCGTGGCGTTCACGATCGAGCCGCCCCCGCCGATCCTCGCGCCGAGTCGGTTGAACAGCGCCTCGACCGGGGCAATCCCGGACTCGCCGAGCGTCTGGTGGCGCAGGTCGAGGCGGTGCAGCCGGCCCCACTCCCAGTCGGCCGGGTTGCGGGCCAGCAGGCGCACGATGTCGTCGCTGGCCTCGATCATCGCGTCGCGCAGGATCTCGTCGCGCCGCTCCACGTGCCGGGTGTCCTTGTTGTCCCACCAGGAGTTGCGCGGGTCATCGAGCAGGTTCGTCATCACCAGCCACCAGCGGCTGCCGCCGTCGGGGTGCAGGGACTCGCGCATCTCGTCGTGGAAGGTGAGCTCGAGGACGTTGCGCCACACGATGTTGAAGTAGGCCGCACCCGCGGAGTCCGCGGGCTGGTGGTGGTCCCAGTCGGCCAGCTCCTCCTGGCCGTCGCGCCGATAGCCACCGGGCAGCTCGATGTCGAGCAATCGGGGCACCAGCACGCTGGCGAACGAGTTGAAGTCGTCGACCTGGATGTCGGCCATCTCCGAGACCGAGACGTCGCCCTCTCCCTCGAGGAGCTCGCGGATGCGTTGCGAGCGATAGCCGTAGTCCCAGTCGTCGGTCAGGTGCGGCCCGTACGACTCCCCCACCGCGGCCTGATTGGCCGTGACGATGAAGCCTTCCTCCGGGTCGAAGGCCTTGGGCAACGAGTCGAAGGGGATGTCCTTGCCGCTCCAGTCGTTCTCCGGGAGCCAACCCGCGGCCGGGCGGGTGCCGTCGTTGCCGGACTTGCGGATCGGGATCCGTCCCGGCGCCTGGTAGCCGATGTGTCCCTCGCGGTCGGCATAGACCAGGTTCTGTGCAGGCACCGAGAACGACGCGGCGGCCGCTCTGAACTCGTCCCAGTTGGACGCGCGGTTGAGACCGAGGATGGCGTCCGCGGTCGGTGCGGGATCGAGTGCGGTCCAGCGCAGTGCGACCGCATGGTTGGTCGGATCCTCGCCCGTGATCTCGGCATTGGCACCGACCGTGCTGAGCTCGCTCGACACGTCTGAGACCAAAGGACCGTGGTCGGTCTCGCGGATCGTGAGCTCGAAGTCCTCACCGTCACGGACCTGGATGGTCTCCTGGCGGATCTGCAGCGGCCGCAGCTCACCGTCGTACTCCCACTGCTTGCCGATGACCCGCTCGAGGTAGAGGTCGGTGACGTCGGGGCCCAGGTTCGTGAAGCCCCACGCGATGTCGTCGTTGTGGCCGATCACGACGCCGGGGACCCCCGAGAAGCTGAAGCCGGACACGTTGAACGGGCAGTCCGAGGAGATCGTGCGGCAGTGCAGGCCGACCTGGTACCAGATGCCGGGGATGCTGGTGGACAGGTGCGGGTCGTTGGCCAGCAGCGGCTCACCGGTGGCGGAGTGCTCGCCGTCGATGACCCAGCTGTTGGAGCCGATGCCGGGGCCCTGTCCGACGAGCTCGGGGACAGAACCGAGCGCCTTGCGGGTCTCGTCGAGTACGTCGAGCTGGTCGGCGGTGTAGCCCGGGCGGGCGGGGTCGCGTGATCCCGGCTCGGTGGCCCGGGGCTCATAGCGCCCGTCGACCAGTGCGCCCTGGGTGACGATCGGCTCGTGCTCGGCATAGGGATAGGACGGATAGAGGTCGGCGACCTCGCTTTCCGTGTGGGAGACCGAGAGCATCGCCCGGGCGATCTCGTCCTCCATGTTGCCGCGCAGGTCCCACGCCATCGCCTTGAGCCAGGCCAGCGAGTCGACCGGGGTCCACTTCTCCGGGGTGTAGTCGAGCCCACCCAGGCCCAGGACCGTGTATTCGAGGGCGATCCGGGAGTTGGAGCGGTTGTCGAGGTATTGGTTGACGCCGTCGGCGTAGGACTGCAACGCAGCGCGGGTCTCGGGCTCGAGCATGGGCAGCTCGCGCTCGGCGACCCGGCGCCACCCCATCGTGCGCACCATCTTGTCGGTCTCGAGCGTGCTCTCGCCGAACAGCTCAGAGAGGCGACCGGCGGTGATGTGACGGCGTACGTCCATCTCGAAGAAGCGGTCCTGGGCGTGCACGAAGCCCTGGGCCAGCATCAGGTCCGAGGTGGTGTCGGCATAGATCTGCGGGATGCCGTTGTCGTCACGGATCACCTGGACGTTGCCCTTGAGCCCGGCCAGCTCGATCTCGCCGTCGACCAGCGGGAACGGTCGACGGACCAGGACCGTCCCGGTCAGCAGCGTGGCGATCAGGGTGAGCACCAGGGCGGCCGTGACATAGCTCGCCCAGCGCACGCCCCAGGGCCACGAGCGGAAGGTTTGCCAGCGCTGCTTGAGATCCACGGTCGTCATTGTCCCTGCAGCGACTCGCGATCCGTGCTCAGGTGGTGCTCGGCGCGCCAGAGGAGGACGAGCTGGAGCTGGAGGAGGATGACGAGGAACTGCTGCTCGAGGAACTGGAGGAGTCGGAGGAGCTCGACGACTTGGCGGACGAGGAACTGCCGGAGTCCGAGGCGGGCAGGGTGGAGCTGCTGCCCGAACCGCGCGAGTCGGTGCGATAGAAGCCGGAGCCCTTGAAGACCACACCCACCGCGTTGAACACCTTGCGCAGCCGGCCCTCGCACTCGGGGCACACGGTGAGGGCGTCGTCGCTGAAGCTCTGGAACTGCTCGAAGGCGTGTCCGCATTCGGTGCAGGCGTACTGGTAGGTCGGCACGGCTGGTCTTCCTCTGCTGAGTGTCCTACGGATGTTCGGGACGGCGGCTCGGTGGCTGGCACTCAAAGCTGCCGACTGCCAATCATAGGTCACCTGTGGAGAACTCCCGGAACCGTGTTCGATCCCACCTAGCGTTGCCGCATGCAACTGCCGAACCTGGACGAGTCCCGCCGCGCACTCCGGCGCCTGGTGCTGCGCCGGCGCCGTCTGCTCTCTGCTTTGTTGCTGGGCCTGGCTGTCCTGGCGGGCCTCCGCGCCGTGGCTCCCCCACCGGCGTCCACGACAACCGTCGTCGTCGCGGCCCACGACCTGCCTGCCGGCGCCGTGGTCACCGACGCGGACCTGACCACGGTCGCCCTGCCCGACGCTGCAGTGCCCACCGGCCTCGCCTCCACGACCTATGCCATCGGTCGCTCCACGACCGGTCCGGTACGCCGTGGCGAGCCGATCACCACCGTGCGACTGGTCGGTGAGTCGTTGCTAAAGGGCTATTCCGGCCTGGTGGCCGTGCCGGTGCGTCTCCCGGACTCCGAGGTCGTCGGCCTGGTGCGCGTCGGTGATCGGATCGACCTGCTGGCGACCGATCCCCGGACGGGCGACACGCGCGAGGTCGGCCATCACCTTCCCGTGATCGCCTTACCCCAGATCCGGCCCCCTGCGCAGCAGAATCAGTCACAAGGGCGTCTGATCGTGGTGGGCGCCACGTCCGCGATGTCCCGAGATATCACCTCTGCGGGGGTCACGATGCATCTCACCGCAGTGTTTTCCCGCTAGCGTGTGGCGCTGTCCACGTCTGCAAAGCAGCCGGGCGCCCTCGGGCGCCCACTCAGAAGGAGTGAAAAATGCAGGGATTCAAGGAATTCATCCTCAGAGGAAACCTGATCGAGCTCGCAGTCGCCTTCATCATGGGCACCGCGTTCGCCAAGGTGATCGAGGCCTTCACCGGTGTGTTGAT
>DATCYH010000407.1:0-4012 GCA_036570405.1 Nocardioides sp. | reverse complement strand
GAACACCACGTCACTGGGGCCGGTGCGGATCAACCTCGCCGAGGGGGAGGTGGCGCCGGTCCGGATCAGCGGCAAGGACGGGCAGTTCGTCCGCGGCACCACCCGCGTCACCGCGACCTCCGAGGGCACGACTCCGTCCCTCGAGCTCGAGGGCAGCGCGCTGGGTACCATCGCGTCACTCGAACGCGAAGCGCTCTTCGTCTTCGAGGCCACCAACACCGACGCCTTCTTCCGCAACGGCGTGAAGATCGGCGACGAGGTGCTCCACATCTTCGACGAGGGCTTCTACGAGCGGATCGAGACGGTCTCGGCGGGGGTGCCCGTCGAGCGGACGACCAAGGGTGACGAGATCACCCTCGGCATCCATGCGGGCACCAAGGCGCAGCCCTCGGCGGACCCCAACGAGAACAACGACGACTTCTCCGCGATGAGCCCGAGACTTGCCCTCCCGGACGGACGCGTGCTGCGACCGATCCGTTGCGAGAGTGCCGGTGAGGGCCAGGAGCCGACCGTGAAGCCGTGCCCGGACCCGGGAACGAGGATCGGCTTCAGCGATGCGGCCCAGGTCTACTTCCTGGCCACCTTCGAGATCCCCGACGACGCCTTCGACTCGGTCGCGCACATCTGGGACACCACCGGCGTGAGCGACGGTGCCCACACGTTCACCGCCACGGCGGGCGGACTGGAAGCGACGCGCACTCTCGTCGTGGACAACACGGCCCCGGTCGTGAGCACGGACCTGGCGGAGACGAAGTATCGCGGCGACTTCACGATCGACGCCACGGCCACCGATGCCGGTTCCGGGGTGGCCACCGTGCGCGCCCGCCTCGACGGCCAGGCGATCGAGCTGCCCCTGGCCACCTCGTCGGTCTCTCTGGCAGCCGGTGAGCACGATGCCGAGTTCACCGCCACCGACGAACTGGGCAACCAGACGTCCAGGACGATCACCTTCACCACGCCCGAGGAGCAGCCCAGCACCACGCTGAACAGCCCGACGCACGACGCCGAGGTCCGCGCGGGATCCGTGGTGCTCAGCGCCACACCCACTGACCCGGAGGGCGACCGGCTCGATGTCCAGTTCCGCAGGGGCCACCGCCATGCGGCCGACGCCGAGGCAGTGCGGGCCTATGCGGGCACCACCCACGACGCCAGCTCCCTGGTCCGCGACGAGAAGGAGCCGCTGAGCCACGAGGAACTGGCCAAGTTGGTGGGCACCGACGGCCTGTCCAGCCAGGTGGCCTCCGACACCGAGTTCCCCTACCAGTTGTTCACGGTCGAGGTGCCGGACGACGTCGGCGAGGACGCGACCGTCCGGGTGCACTGGGCCGGTTCGGCCAATGCAGGCGCCAAGGTGCTGCTCCATGTCCTCGACACCGAACGGGACACGTGGACCCAGGTGGACAAGCACCTGACCACGGGCGCCGGGGCGACCGACTTCGAGCTGGACGCCGTTGTCCCGGTGGCGGGCCACCGTGCGAACGGCAAGGTCACGGTGCTGGTGCAGCACTCGGAGGGCTTCACCACCCCCGGTCAGTCGACCCGGGGCGACGCGGTCACGGCGTACTCCGACAAGGGCGTGACGCCGCGCGCGGACTATGACTTCACCATCGGCTGGGAGTCGGACACGCAGTACTACAACGAGACCGAGGCGTTCCACAAGCACCAGGTCGCGATCAACAAGTTCTTCCTCGACCAGCGCGACAACCTGAACCTGCAGTACGTCGTGCACACCGGCGACATCGTCGACGACTGGGACCAGCCCTATCAGTGGGCGAACGCCAACCCGGTCTACAAGACCTTCGACGATGCCGGGCTGCCCTATGGCGTGCTGGCCGGAAACCACGACGTGGGCCACCACGCGGTCGACTACAGCGCCTATGGCGAGCACTTCGGTGAGGCCCGCTATGCGCAGAACCCTTGGTACGGCGGGTCCTACAAGAACAACCGCGGCTCGTTCAACCTGATCAGCGCCAACGGTGTGGACCTGCTCCTCCTCTCGATGGGCTGGGGTGCGGGTGACGCCGAGATCGCCTGGATGAACGAGGTGATCCGGAAATATCCCGAGCGGAAGGTGCTGATCAGCCTGCACGAGTTCATGCTCACCACCGGTGGTCTCGGCCCGATTCCGCAGCAGGTGATGGACGAGGTCGTCGCGACGAACCCGAACGTGTTCGCGGTGACGTCGGGCCACTACCACGACGCGTTCACCCGCCTCGACGAGTTCGACGACGACAAGGACGGAGTCGCCGACCGTACGGTGACCTCGATGCTCTTCGACTACCAGGGCCTGCCCGAGGGTGGCCTGGGCTATCTGCGCCTGCTCCACTTCGACAACCAGGGTGAGCGGATCATCGTGCGCACCTATTCGCCCTCGCTCGACGACTTCGACTCCGACGATCCCACCCTGGACCAGGTCCACCAGGAGTTCGAGATCCCCTACGCCGCCGGTGGGATCACGCCGGTGCAGAAGACGCTGGCCACCGATGACTTCCGGGCGGACGTGCTGACCTCCCAGGTGATCTCCTCCTTCGAGGACGTCGCCAGCGGCACCCAGCTCGAGGCGACCTGGGCCGACGTGGCCGAGGGCGAGCACGGTTGGTACGTCGTGACCAGCGACCCCTACGGTGCCGTGGACTCCTCGTCCGTGCACAACTTCACCGCGACCGCGGGCGAGTTCACCCAGACGCCGTCCCCGACCATCACGGGCGTGGCCAGGGCCGGCATGACGCTGACCGCGGTCCCCGGTGACTGGGCCCCGGCCGACCCGAAGGTCGAGTTCACCCACGAGTGGCTGGCCGACGGAGTCGTGATCGAGGGCGAGACCGGCCCGACCCTGCAGGTGCGCGCCGCCCAGATCGGTGCCGAGATCAGCGTGCGCGTGACGGGCAGCCAGTCCGGTTATGCGTCGGTGGAGAAGACCTCCGAGCCGACGGCTGCGGTCGTTGCCGGTGACCTCGTTCCGGTTACGCCGCAGATCACGGGTGTCGCCAAGGTGGGTGAGACGCTCTCCGTCGAGGCGGGCGCGTGGGCGCCGGCCGATCCCGAGGTGGCCCTGCTCTTCCAGTGGTCTGCCGACGGTGTCGAGATCTCGGGTGCGACGGGGGAGACCCTGGCGCTGAGCGAGGATCTCGCCGGTGCCGTGATCACGGTGAACGTGACCGGGACGCAGACTGGCTATGCCTCCATGGCCTCGACCTCGGAGCCGACCGCCGCTGTGGCTGCCGCCGAAGAGGCGCTCGAGCCGCTGATGCCGCGCGTCACTGGCATCGCCCGCGTCGGCACCCCGCTCAACGCAGGGACCGGCAACGGGGGTGCGCGCGTCGACTATCGCTACCAGTGGAACGCCAACGGCGTGCCGATCAAGGGCGCCACGGGTCGTCAGCTCACTCCCGCCGCTGCCCTCGTCGGCACGCGGATCACGGTCACGGTGACCGGCACCCGTGGTGGTGCCTCGACGTCGGCGACGTCACTGGCCACCAAGCCCGTGGCGAAGGGCGTGCTGAAGACGTCCAAGCCGCGCTTGGTCGGCAGCGCCACGGCCGGCAGCCGGATCAAGGCGTGGCGTGGCGCGTGGACCAGCGGCACCCGGCACACCTATGCCTGGTATGTCGACGGCAAGCGCGTCGCCGGCGCCCGCTGGAGCTATCTGAGGGTCCGGTCCACGTTCGTCGGCCAGCGGATCACCGTCAAGGTGACCGGCGCGAAGAAGGGGCATGCGACGGCTTCGCGGACCTCGGCGAGGACCGCGCAGGTGCGGGCTCGCTGAGCGATCTGTTGAGCGGTCAGCGCAGCAGACCCTGCTCCATGTAGGAGACCACGCGCAGGAAGAGTCGGCTCGCAGCACTCGACGAACCTCCCATGGAGGCCACCGGGGGAGCCAGCCCGTCGATGATGGTGCTGGCTTCCCCAACGCCCGATCCGGCCGCCACGCTCGCGCAGGTGCGCGAGGCGCTGCGCACCGCGCCGGGGTCAAGGGTCCACACCGACTCGAAGAGCCGCTCACGATCGGGAG
>DATCYH010000406.1:0-2147 GCA_036570405.1 Nocardioides sp. | reverse complement strand
ATAGGTCGAGTAGTTGCCCTCGTAGCCGTGGATCGAGCCGCGGTCCACCTCGGCGATCCATTCGGCGACGTTGTCGAGGAAGTAACGGTCGTGGGTGATCGCGAGCACGGCACCCGGGTAGGTCTTCAGGTGGCCCTCGAGCCAGGCCACCGACTCGGCATCGAGGTGGTTGGTGGGCTCATCGAGGAGCAGCAGGTCGGGCTGCTGGAGCAGCAGCTTGCACAGGGCCACACGTCGGCGCTCACCACCGGACAGGTTGTCGACCAGGACGTCGGGCGGCGGGCAGCGCAGCGCGTCCATGGCCTGGTCGAGCCGGCTGTCCAGGTCCCACGCGTTGGCGTGGTCGAGGTCGGTCTGCAGGTCGCCCATCTCCGGCAGGAGCTTGTCGTAGTCGGCGTCCGGGTCAGCCATCTCCTCGGAGATCGCGTTGAAGCGGTCGAGCTTGGCCTTGATGTCGCCGACGGCCTCCTCGACGTTCTCCAGGACGGTCTTTCCCTCGCTCAGGGGCGGCTCCTGCTGGAGCATCCCGACGGTCGCCTCGGGATCGAGGATCGCGTCCCCGTTGTTGGCCTGCTCGAGGCCGGCCATGATCTTGAGGAGGGTGGACTTTCCGGCACCGTTCGGGCCGACGACACCGATCTTGGCGCCGTGGAGGAAGGAGAGGGTGACGTTGTCGAGGACAACCTTGTCACCGTGCGCCTTGCGGACGTTGCGCAGTGTGAAGACATACTCAGCCATGGGCGCGAGCCTACGGTGCCGAGGACCCCTGACTCCAACCGGATGAGGGTTACTCGTCCGTGCACTGCTCCCGGACATGCCCGGGTCGGTCCGCCGGGACCAGGTCACGATCACGCAGGATGGTCAACGGAGCCCGCTCTCGGCTCCTGCACAGCTCGTCGAAGGAATGCGGCAGGTTGTCCGCGTATTCGACCTGCAGGACGTGCGTGCCATAGGCATCGCGGAAGCCCGCGCACTCGTCGTAGGCCCCGCACTCCTCCACGACGGCGAAGTCGAACCCGATCTCCGGGCCGGTGGCAGCCAGCTCGAGGGTGTTCTTCTGGGCGATCGCCAGTCCGTGTCGGTGTGCCAGATCCACGTAGTCGCGAGCGAGCATCACCGCGTCCGCCCGAGAGATCATCCCGGTCTCCGGATCCGCGAACCGGGTCCAGGTGTCCAAGTTGTCGATCTCGACCCCGTCGAAGCCGTCTTCGGCGCACCCGGCGATGGTGGGCCCGATGAGGGTCAGGATCGCCTCGCGATGTGCGGGTGACGACGGGTCGAGGACATGTTCGTCGGGCCAGTCGGGGTCGACCACGAGCCTCCCAGCGCCGTCGTGGAGCAGCAGCTCGGCATGGTCCGCGGCCCAGGTCGCGGCCTGGTCGGGCTGGGTCTGGAATCCGTTCACGTAGCAGACGTTGTAGGCGCCCGGCACAGGTTGCGCGCTGGCATCGCGGACCACCACCGCCAGGTCACCGTCGTCCTCGGCACCGCCCAGCTGATAGTCGAACTGCCCGGTGACGGGCGGCAGCAGCACGCGACCCGGGTCCGCGCCGGGAACCGAGTCGGCGGCACATCCCGACAAGGTCAGGACCATCGCCGCCGCTGCCGCCCACCCACCTCGCATGGGCCCATCCTGCCCGGGCTCCTCATCGGAGCGTGTCCGGGGATGCACCTGGAGGCGCGGCGATGCACCCAGGGACGCGCCCAGGGATGCACCCGTGGATCAGGCGGCGCTCTCCTCGCGGATCTCCCCCGTCTCGGTGTTTACCACCATGTCCTCGATCAGCTCCCCGTCGCTGCTCACCTGCGGCCCGTCGACGCCGAGGTCGGCATTCATCGTCCGCACCCCCTCGTCGTTGTCCGCGTTGCGGCTGGTCTTGGTGAACTCGCACGTCCCGCGGTTCAGGTCCGGACCGACGGCCAGTGCCTCGATCACCACCGACTGCACCCCGCGACCGTTCGAGTCGGTGTAGGAGTTGGTGGTCTGCTTGCCGATGACCACCACTGGGTCGCCCTTCTGCAGGGACTTGGCGACGTTGACACCCAGTGCTCGCCAGGCGTTCACGGTGAACCAGTTGGTCTCGAGGTCGTGCCACTGGTTCGAGTCCTTGTGGAAGCGACGCGGGGTCGAGGCGACGTGGAAGCTG
>DATCYH010000405.1:0-10173 GCA_036570405.1 Nocardioides sp. | reverse complement strand
CTCGCAGACGGGGTCGAGCTGACCAGCCCGAAGGTGCTGTTCGTCGACCGGCCGCGCTCTGCGCTGGTGGGCGAGACGAGTGCACGAGTCGTCGGCCTCGAGCCGGACACCGACCGCGAGGACGACTTGCGCGCGATGGCTGCGCGGCACCGCGGCGCGGAGCTGCCCCGAGCCGAGGTCGACGAGGATGACGCAGCGGTGATCCTGTTCACCAGCGGGACCAGTGGCCGCGCAAAGGGGGCCACCCACTCGCACCGCAACGTGATCGCCGCGGTCTGGTTCCACCTCCTCAACGATGCGATCGCCGCGGAGCTCGGCTTGGTGATGAAGGACCGCCGTTATCTGCTGGCCACTCCGCTCTTCCACATCGCGGGTCTGCACAACCTGGCTGTCGTCCGGCTGTTAGTCGGCGACACGGCAGTGATCCATCGCGGTCGCTTCGAGATCGACCGCGTGCTGCGCCTGATGGAGAAGGAGCGTGTCACCAACTGGGGGGCCGTCCCGACGATGCTCAACCGGCTCCTCGAGACCGACCTGTCCGGCTATGACCTCAGTGCCTTCCGGACGCTCTCCGTCAACAGCGCACCTTCCACTCCCGGGCTCAAGGAGCGGATCCGCGAGCACCTGCCGGTGGCCGGAGCGAGCCTGGGTACGACGTACGGCCTCACCGAGTCCTCGACCGGCGCCACCCTGGCCACGGCTGCCGACCTGGCGATTGATCCCGACTCGGTCGGTCGTCCGGTGGTGAACATCGAGGTGCAGATCCGCGCCGAGGACGGCACTGTCGTGGGCGAGGGGGTCGAGGGCGAGGTGTGCCTGCGCGGCGCCCAGATGATGTTGGGCTATTGGGCGAACCCGGAGGCGACGGCCGAGTCGATCACCGCCGACGGATGGTTCCGCACCGGCGACCTGGGCTCGCTGGTCAACGGTCACCTGAGGATCGCCAGCCGGCGTTCGGACCTGATCCTGCGCGGTGCCGAGAACATCTATCCCACCGAGGTGGAGCACCAGTTGATGCTGCACCCGGACGTGGTGGAGTGCATCGTGCTCGGCGTCCCGGACCCAGACTTTGGGCAGGCGGTGGCCGCGGTGGTCGTCGTGGGGCCGGAGTCGACGGTCGACGAGACCGGGCTGCGCGAGCACCTGGCCGAGCGACTCGCGCGCTACAAGACACCGTCGGTGTGGCGGATCACCACCGCTGCGCTGCCGCGCAACGCCACCGGCAAGGTGAGTCGGCGCGAGGTCCGGCTGCAGGACTGACCCGGTTCTCTCGCTGGGTGGGAGTGACGGTGCGGGTACGGCGTGCGGTTGCTTGGCTGCACGTACAGGGAGACGCCGACGGGGCTGCTCCCTCCGTATGGAAGGAAGTCCACCGATGCGTGGAGCCACACCCCGCAGCGCGCGCTTGGTTGCCGGCGCCGCCGCTGTCGTGCTGTCCGTCGGCCTGCTGAGTTCATGTGCCAGCTCCGATGACGACAAGGACACCCCCGGCAACGCCGCAACCTATGAGACCGGCCTGGTGAACATCCCCAAGGCAGGGGACGTGAAGAAGGGCGGCACGCTGAGCTTCGCCGGTTATGGCGAGCCGGCAGTGCTCGACCCCGCGGAGACCATCGTGGCCGGTTCCACCGGCGGCCTGGAGATGGCGGCGATCTATGACGTGCTCATGCGCTGGGACAGTGAGGCGAACACCGTCGAGCCTCAGCTCGCGGAGAGCCTCGAGCCCAACGAGGACTTCACCACCTGGACGTTGAAGCTGCGCGACGGGGTGAAGTTCAGCGACGGTACGCCGCTCGACTCGGCCGCCGTGAAGTTCAGCCTCGACCGCTATGTCCGTCTCGGTGCCGACGAGGCGATGCTGTGGAGCAACAACGTCAAGAAGGTCTCGACCCCGGACCCGCTGACGGTCGAGTTCGAGCTGAAGACGAAGTGGCCGACCTTCGACTACATGCTGACCACCGGTCCGGGCATGGTCGTGGCCAAGTCGGCAGGCGAGGGCAAGGGCTTCAAGCCGGTTGGCGCGGGACCGTTCACCCTCGCTTCGCACGCGCCCAAGGAGAAGATCACCCTCAAGGCGAACCCCGGCTATTGGGACGGTGCGCCGAACCTGGACGCGATCGAGGTCGTTTTCCTCAACGACCCGCACTCGACCTGGGACTCCTTCAAGGGCGGCAACGTCGACATGGCGTTCCTGCGTGACCCCGACGTGGTGGACGAGGCTGTGTCGGCGAAGTCGCCGGGCTACATGAACCTGGTCTCGCTGGGCAACGTGGCGATCATCAACGGCACCAAGGGTCACCCGGGTGCAGACCCGCGGGTGCGCAAGGCGATGCAGCTGGCTGTCGACGCGAAGGTCGTGATGGAGCGGGCCTACGACGGTGCGGGCGTGCCCAGCAACGAGACGTTCGCGAGCTTCTCGCGCTGGCACACCGATGTCGACTCGCTGCCTCACGACCCGGAGGCCGCGAAGAAGCTGGTCGAGGAGGCCAAGGCGGACGGGTTCGACGGCAAGATCACCCACCTCGACTCCTCCGACCCTGCGTCGAAGGCCACTGCGCTGACCATCAAGGCCTCGCTCGAGGCAGTCGGCTTCGAGGTCGAGCTGGACCTGGTCGCCAACATCCAGGAGCAGATCCAGAAGGTCGCCATCGAGCGGTCGTACGACGTTGCCGGCTGGGGTATCAGCTGGCGCGAGGCCGGCCCCTACGGCCGGATGTTCGCCACCAACCACAGCCAGGGCAACCTGTCGGCCGGAATGCCGACCTCGCCTGAGATGGACGCCCTCTTCGACGCCTTCCAGGCTGCGGAGTCTGAGGACGACCAGCGCGAGATCATGGGCAAGATCCAGGCCGAGTGGAACGAGCTCGTCCCGGCCCTGGTCTTCGCGCCGAGCGCGGAGTTCCTGATGTGGAGCAAGCAGGTGCACGGCGTGGTCGACTCGACCAACAGCCTGGTCCTGCTGCAGGACGCGTGGATCAGCTGAGGTAGCAATGCTCTGATTGACCTGTTCGACATTCGAGCCCACGCCTGCACGTGCAGGCGTGGGCTCGAGTGCTTGGTGGCCCAGCGCTCTCCCTGGCGCCGTGATGTTCCGGGCGCGGTGCAAGGCGTGGTCGGGCTCAGAAGGGCGGCGGCTCGTCCGGATCCGGTTGCACCTGTCGGCGGCGCCCGGTCGACGGCGGAACCAGGTCGGTGTCGTCGACGAGGTCGTTCGGGTCGGGCTCCCAGTCGTCGGGAGCGAAACAGGGGGTGCCGCGGGCGTAGGTCACCTGGGCCTCGCGTTCTCGCCAGCGTCCAGGCCTGGGTGGTGGCCGGTCCCGCTCGGCTGAGTCCTCGTCGTGGAAGCAGCCGCTGTGGTCCTCGACCTCGCCGGGCAGGGTCACGTCGACGGTGCCGAGAGCGTCACGGAAATAGTGTCGGCCGCCGGGCGAGCGCCACAGGTGGGCACCGGGATCGATGATCGTGTAGCTCCAGCCGCCGAAGGTCTTGAGCCGGTGGTGGCGACGGCAGGTGGCGGCCAAGTTGCAGGTGCAGGTCCGTCCGCCCTTGCCGAAGGGGACGTTGTGGTCGCAGTCGCAGGCGGTCGCCGGACGCTCGCAGAACGGGAACGAGCAGGTGATCGTGAACCTGGCGACCTGCTGCCTGATCCGACCGGGGATCTCGTAGCGGTCCACGGCCTGGTGCTCGCTGTCGTCGATCACGGGCAGCACCGTGAGCGCGGTGTCCTCGCGCCCCAGCCAGTCGCGGATCATCGCGACGGAGACCGGCCTGGCTCCGCGCTCGAGGCGGGCGACGACGGGCTGGGAATCTGCTGGCCGACAGTCTGGGCACCCGTGCGTGGTAGTGACAACGTCCTGGGAGATGTGCACGACGAGAGTGGCCCGCTTGCGGTTCGGCCGAGGCGGCTCGGTCCCCTCGAGCAGGGCCAGGGCGCGAGCGGGGTCGGCGAGCACGCCGACGGCCAGGGCACGACGTACGTCGAGGGACTCCTCGCAGCCGGCGTCCTTGAGCAGGCCCGCCAACCGGGTGATCGTGTCGTTGAAGTCGAGCGCGTCCTTGAGGTCGGCCTCGATGATGATCGTGGCGACGCCGTTGGCGGAGATCTGCTCGAGCAGCCTGACCTGGCGGGCATCGAGCGCCGCGGTGCGCTCGGCCTCGCGCTCCGCGGGGAACAACACGAGCATCGCCTCGTCGATCAGCTTCTCCAGCTTGAGGATGCCGACCCGGTGCGCGACATGGGCGACGTGCTCGTCGACGTGTGCTGCTACCTCGTCGGGGTGACCCATCGTGCCCTGCGCGATGCGGCGCGCACGCCAGGCAGACAGGTTGCCGCGGATGACCCGGTCCCAGGTCAGCGGGCAACGGTGGCGCAGCTCCAGCCCGTCCCGCATCAGCGCCTCACCGGCATTGGGTGCCATCCCCACGGCGAGCGCGAACTCGGCGGCGGCGTCCCAGTCCACCTGTGGCATTAGGTCCTCGGGATCGGTCTGCTTCGTCACCGGCCCGGGAAAGGGGAAAGCAGACTCTGGGTCAGCCGGGTGGGCGTCGGCCCACTGGGTTGCCCGGACCAAGATCCGGCGCTCGGCATCATCGGCCACTCGGCGCTGCGCGGCAGCGTCGGCGAGGACCGCGTCGGCGGTCTCGCAGGTGGGGTGGTCGAGGAGGTTCATACCCCAAATCTAGATCGAACGGGCGTTCGAACGCAAGGGGTGAATTGCGATCTGTGGAAAACTATTTCCGCAGGTCAGCAGGGTTTCTCGAGTCAGCCGCGGAGTACCGCGAAATCACCCAGCATGATCTGCATGTCGAAGGCGCGGTGGGTCAGCTGCCACCCGCTCGCAGACCGACGCCAGGTGTCGTCGTACTCGCCCATGCACTCGAAGAAGCTGCCCTCCATCGGTCCGATCCCGACGTGGTGGACCCGGGCATAGGTCAGCGAGCGGGCGGTGGTGCCGGCGACGGTGACCCGGTGGTTGCCGAGCAGGTGCTGGGTGGCGCCGACCCCGTCAAGGTGGGCGCGGGTCTGGGCGACGATCGCGTCCCTGCCGCGCTTGCCATAGCCGGTGGCATCCTCGACGAACAGTGACCCGAGCAGCGGCCAGTCCTTGGTATCGAGGGCCAGCGCAACAGTGGCGAGCCTCTCGATGATCTCGTCACGCACACAACCTTGCGACATCAGTCCTCCAGTTCCGGCTGCCAGGTCACGCCGTTGATGTGGCCGCCGCCGTCGGCGAACACAGTGTTGCCGGTGACATAGCGTGCGCCCTCGCTGGCCAGGAAGACCGCGACCGGAGCGATGTCATCCAGCGGGTCACCCA
Organism: Nocardioides sp.; assembly: GCA_036570405.1. Lineage (GTDB taxonomy): Bacteria > Actinomycetota > Actinomycetes > Propionibacteriales > Nocardioidaceae > Nocardioides. The sequence goes on along the minus strand of DATCYH010000405.1, from coordinate 4,855 downwards.
AGCGGCCCATCGGGTTCATCCCGTCGATCTGGGCTGCGAGCGCGGGGTTGCCGGCCATCACGCGGTCGTACGCCGCGCTCTTGGCGCCGGGCGCAATCGCGTTGACGACCACGCCGCTCGGCGCCCACTCGCGGGCAGCGGTGCGGGTCAGTGCGCGCAGGGCTTCCTTGGCGGTGTTGTATTCCAGCGTGCCCACGTGCGCGTTCACGCCGTTCAGGCTGACCATGTTGATCACCCGCCCCCAGCCCTGCTTCTTCATCTGCGGATAGGCCGCCTGCATCGCCCACAACGGGCCACGGAACCCGACGGCGAGAGCGCTCTCGATGTTGTCGTCGGTCTTGTTCTCCACCCGCGAGATGTTGGCGCGTCCCCACGCGTTGTTGACGAGGATGTCGACCCCGTGGTGCTGGTCGACGGCGTGCTGGACCATCGCCTCGACCTGGTCGCGCTGGGAGACGTCGGTCCGGATGAAGCTACCGCCGACCTCAGCGGCCACGGCGCGGCCCTTCTCCTCGTTGAGTTCGGCGACCACGACGACGGCACCCTCGGCGGCGAACCCGCGGGCCACTCCGGCACCGATCCCGTCGCCGGCACCAGTGATGATCGCGACGCGACCTTCCAGCTGACCGGTCATGCCTTCTCACCCCTCGCGCCCTTCACGAGCAGCTCGGGGGACTCCGCACGCCCGTCGAGGACCCGGCTGGTGCGCTTGGCGACCAGCCAAACGCCGTCGGCGCGGACCAGCTCGAAGTGGTGCGCGGTGGCTCGGCGTACGACGAAGTTCGGGGCCTCCTCGAAACTGCCGCCGTTGTTGACCACCATCAGGGAGTGGCAGACCGCTATCGCCTCGTCGCCGACCAGGGTGACCTTGACCGGGCCGAGGAAGTGCGCGCAGCCGCCCTTGATCCAGCCCTGGTGGTTCCGCGACCGGACCATCGCGCGCAGCTGATCGCGGCCGTGCATGGTGATCTCGTCGACGTCATAGATGCCGTCCTCGGTCCACTGCGCCGCGACGTCGTCCGCCGCGCCGCCGTCGACGAAGGGGCCGTAGGCGGCGATCAGCTCGGCGATCGCCTCGCGGTCCTCGAGGTCGCGGAGCCGTTGCTCCAGGGCGGCCAGTCGTTCCTCGGTACTCATCGGGTCTCCTCCTCGAGCGCGGCCAGCGCCTCGAGTTGCTCGCAGTAGTGGTCGGCGGACTCGGCCGCGATGGTGGCGCTGACGATGGTCGCGCCGGCCTCGCGGGTACGACGTACCTGCTCGATGGTCTTGTCCCGGTGGTCGATTGGATCGAGTGGGCGGCCAGCACCCAGTGCGACCTCGAAGTCGTCAGGGAGGTCAGCCTTCTCGAGCATCGCGGCGAGTTCGTCGAGCTTGAGGCCGAAGGGGACCCAGCCGTCGCCGAGCGTCGCGGCGCGGCGCAGCGAACGCGGTGTACGGCCGCCGATCCACAGCGGGAGCCGCTCCTGGATCGCGTGCGGCTCGACCACGACGTCATCGAAGTCGAAGTGGGTGCCGTGATAGCTCGGCTCGCGCTTGCCGAGGCTGGCGCGGAGTGCGGCGAGGGCGTCGTCGGCGATCGCGCCACGCCCCTCGAAGATGGCGCCGACCAGGTCGAACTCCTCCTTGAGCGAGCCAACGCCGAGACCGAGGATCACTCGTCCGCCGCTGACCAGGTCGAGGGTGCCGTAGCGCTTCGCGATCTCCAGCGGGTGGTGGTAGCCGAGGACCAGGACCTGGGTCATCAGCCGGATCCGCTCCGTGCGCGCGGCGAGGAAGGAGAGGGTGGAAATGGGATCCCAGTAGGTCGCGCCGCGCTGTTCGGCGATCTCTGTGGGGACCGCCACGTGCTCACTGCAGGTGAGGTGGTGAAAGCCGAGTCGGTCCGCGGTCTCGGCGATCCGGCTGAGTTCCGCGATGCCTGCCTTCTCCTCCCACGCGCTGTGTGCGCCGGGGTTCGCGGTCACGATCGGGCTGACGATGCCGATCTTCATCGGGTCCTCCTGGACGGCCGGGTTACAGGCTGGGAATGCCTGTCAGTCAGCGTCGCAGGGGCGGTCCTGTCGGGTGCTCGTCGCTCCCGATCACCGGAAAGGTGCGGGACGCACCAAGGTCAGGCAGACCCGGTCTGGGTGAGGAGGACCAACTCGCCGAGGCCGATCAGCGCCGTGGCGATCGCAAGGGCAAGTGCGGCGCGTCCGCCGCGACCCTTGGGTCGCCTCCGGTGCCCAGCGCTGTGCCGATAGCGTGCCGCGCTCTCGAAGAAGACCCAGGTGCCGAGGACTGCGGCAACCACGACCAGGGCGAGCACCGGCGGCCCGGACTGGTCCACGGCGAGCCGGGCCATGATCGCCGTACCGGCAATCAGGGTCAATGCGGTGCGCTGCCAAGCCAGGGCGGTGCGCTCGTTGGCGCTTCCCGGGTCGGGCTGGGTCACTTCAGGCCGATCAGTACGACGATGGCCGCTGCCACCACGACCAGGGTGAAGGTCAGTCCCGTCCCGAACGAGGGCAGCGGCTCGCGGCGGCGCATGGCTCGCTCCGCGAGGGCCCAACGGACCCAGGAGGCGATCGAGGTGACTAGCCCGGCGGTCACCAGCAACATCGCCAAGAGGTGCTGGGAGGTGTCGGAGAGGGAGAGATCGACCACGTCGACCGCGACTCCGGCGGCGAGCAGGGCCAGCGAGGTGCGGATCCAGGCGAGGAAGGTGCGTTCGTTGGCCAGGCTGAACCGGTAGTCGGGCTCCTCGCCCTCGTCATAGACGAAGGCTGGCCAACGGCTCGAAACCACGACTCTCCTCTGCTCGGGCCCGGCGTGCTCAGGACTGTGGTGAGAGTAGTCGATCGCGCCGGTCTCGGCCCGGTCTTGAGCCGCTCTCGTGCCGCCTCTCGCGCCGCCGGCCGGGAAACCAGAATGAATTCTGAGAAGTTCTTGCTCGCGTGTCCCTGATCACCTAGAATTCATTTCAGTTCCGGTGGTTGACGCAAGTTCGTCCGTATTAAGGGAGTCACCTGATGTCCGCAGTTGAGAGTGTCGAGGTTCCGCAGAAGAACGGGCGCGAGCTGCCCCCGTCGATGGTCGAGCGGATGACGCTGATCCTTGATGCCTTCCGGGGTCCGACCACCCGACTGACTCTCGAGCAGGTCGCGCGGGCCACCCACCTGCCGCGCTCGACCGCGCACAGGATCCTCGACCAGCTGGTCAAGCTCTCCTGGCTCGAGCACACCTCCTTCGGCTATGCGCTCGGGTCCCGCTCGCTCAAGCTGGGCGATGCCGGTGACCGGGGCAGCAACGACCTGCGCGCCGCTGCCGCGCCGAAGCTGCACGAGCTGATGGTCCGCACCGGACTGGTGGTCCACCTCGCTGTTCTCGACGAGGGCCAGGTCAGCTACCTCGACAAGATGGGCGGCCGCTTCGCTGCCTCAGTCCCGTCCCGTGTCGGCGGCCGTGCCCCCGCTCACTCGACCGCTCTGGGCAAGGCGATGCTCGCCTGGCTCGAGCCCGAGCAGGTCGACGACATCCTTGCCGAGGGGATGGCCCGGTCCACGGTCAAGACGATCGGTGAGCTCACCACTCTCCACCAGGAGCTGCACCGCATTCGCCAGCGCGGCGGCATCTCCTTCGAGAAGGAGGAATGCTTCGCCGGCATCGCCTGCGTGGCCGCCGCGGTCCGCGGGGTCGACGGCCCGGTCGGTGCCATCTCCCTGGTCAGCGACACCAAGGCCCCCCTCGAGCGGATCGCTCCGCTGGTCGCTGCCACTGCTCGCCAGATCTCGCTGACGCTCTCGCCGGAACTGGCCAACGAGTCCCGTCCGCGTCGTCGCCCTGGTGCGCTGGTGGCTCCTGTCGCCCCGCAGGAGACTTGGTCCCCCGAGACGATGGGCCGGCTGATGGCCGTGGGCCAGGGCAGCTGGATGTGACTCTTCGTCTTCTGCGCGAAGACTGAGTGAGCGCCGCCGGACTCGTGCCGGCGGCGCTTCTGTGTTGTTGGGTGCGATCAGGGGACGGCGGCGGCCCGGAGGTGGTAACTGATGGTTTGGGGGTCGGTTGAGGGGCGGCTGCGCCTGTAACTGATGGCCTGGGGGTCTGTTGAGGGGCGGCTGCGCCTGTAACTGATGGCTTGGGGGTCTGTTGAGGCTGTTTTGGCCTCCCAAGGCATCAGTTGGTCCGGCCGCCACTCCGAAGGCATCAGTTAGTCGGGCCCGCCCGCCCCACGGCATCAGTTGGTTGGGTTCGGCATCGCTGGGAGGTAACTGATGGTTTGGGGGACCGTTGAGGCTGTTTTGGCCTCCCAAGGCATCAGTTGGTTCGGCCGCCACTCCCAAGGCATCAGTTAGGCGTGCCCGAGGCGACCAAGGCATCAGTTTGGCGCGCCGCAATCCCCAACCCATCAGTTAGGTCACCGGGGCCGAAAGGTCATCCCCAGCGGTTGCTGTTCGCCCAGTCCAGACCGGACTCGAGCAGCGCCTGGCCGTCGCGGACCTGCTCGACGTGGTCGACGCCGAACTTGCCGCGATAGAAGATCATCGGGCGCTCCGGGTTTCCGGGCTCGAGCTCGAGGACCCGGCCGATGACGATGTCGTGGTCGCCGGCGGTGTGTACGGCGTGCACCTCGGCGTGGACGCGGAGCATCACCTGGGGGAGTGAGGGCGTGCCCCATGCGGAGACGGACCAGTCGAGGCCGTCGAAGCGCGCGCCGCGGCTGGAGCCGAACCGACCGCAGAGCTCGTCCTGGTCCTCGCCGAGGACGTTGACCGAGAACCGGCCGGTCGCGCGGATCCGCGGCCAACTGCGGCCACCGTGGTCGGCGCAGAAGAGGACCAGTGGCGGGTCGAGGGAGACTGAGGCGAACGACTGG
>DATCYH010000404.1:0-14471 GCA_036570405.1 Nocardioides sp. | reverse complement strand
TGCTCGAAATCGGCGACGGTGTCGTCGAGGTTCGCGCAACCTCCGGTGACAACCACCTCGGTGGCGACGACTGGGACGAGCGCGTCGTCGCTTGGCTGGTCGACAAGTTCAAGGCTCAGAACGGCATCGATCTGACCAAGGACAAGATGGCCCTGCAGCGTCTGCGTGAGGCTGCGGAGAAGGCGAAGATCGAGCTCTCCAGCTCGAGCGAGACCCAGATCCACCTGCCCTACATCACCCACGGCGAGTCCGGCCCGCTCCACTTCGAGGAGAAGCTGACCCGCAGCGAGTTCCAGAAGCTGACCGCGGACCTGCTCGAGCGCACCAAGGCGCCGTTCCAGGCCGTGCTCAAGGACGGCGGCGTGCCGGTCTCCGGCATCGACCACGTGGTGCTCGTCGGCGGCTCGACCCGGATGCCGGCCGTGACCGAGGTGGTCAAGGACCTGCTCGGCGGCAAGGAGCCCAACAAGGGCGTCAACCCGGACGAGGTCGTCGCCGTCGGCGCTGCCCTGCAGGCCGGTGTCCTCAAGGGCGAGGTCAAGGACGTCCTGCTCCTCGACGTCACCCCGCTGTCGCTCGGCATCGAGACCAAGGGTGGCGTGATGACGCCGCTGATCGAGCGCAACACCACGATCCCGACCAAGCGCTCGGAGATCTTCACCACCGCCGACGACAACCAGCCGTCGGTGGAGATCAAGGTCGCCCAGGGCGAGCGTCAGATGTGGGCGCAGAACCAGCCCCTTGGCAACTTCGAACTGACCGGCCTCCCGCCGGCCCCGCGCGGCGTACCGAAGATCGAGGTCACCTTCGACATCGACGCCAACGGCATCGTCCACGTCTCCGCCAAGGACCACGCGTCCGGCCGCGAGCAGTCGATGACGATCTCGGGTGGCTCGGCGCTGAGCAAGGACGACATCGACCGGATGGTCAAGGAAGCCGAGCAGTACGCCGACGAGGACCGCAAGCGCAAGGAAGCCGTCGAGGCGCGCAACCAGGCCGACGGTCTCGTCTACACCACCGAGAAGTTCCTGGCCGACAACGGCGACAAGGTCCCCGACGACGTCAAGACCGAGGTCACCGCGGACGTCGAGGCGCTCAAGGCCACGCTGGAGAACGAGGAGGCCTCTGCCGAGGAGCTCCAGGCCGGTGTCACCAAGCTCGGTGAGTCCAGCCAGAAGATGGGCGCCGCGATGTACGCCGCCGCCGAGGCCGACTCTGCTGCTGCGGGCGGCGCCACCGGCGCCACCGGCGAGGCGGACGAGGACGTCGTCGATGCCGAGATCGTGGACGAGGAGCCTGCCGAGGGCGCCGAGGGTGAGTCCAAGTGACCCAAGGCCCCGACGAGTCCCCCCAGGACCCGAGCCAGGACCTGCCCGACCCCGTCGACGCCGGTGGGACCGCTCAGGAGGGTGCGGCCGCTGAGGCCGCACCCTCCCCGGGGTCGCCGGATGGACAGGGCGATCCCGGTGAGGCAGCTGGCGAGGATCCCTCCGAGTCGGCCACCGACGAGCTCACCGTCACCAAGATGGAGCTCGAGGAGCGGACCCTCGACCTGCAGCGCCTGCAGGCCGAGTTCCTCAACTACAAGCGTCGGGTCGACCGGGACCGCGAGTTGATCAAGGAGAACGCCACCTTCTCGGCGCTCGCCCCGATCACAGAGGTCCTCGACAACATCGATCGGGCCAAGGAGCACGGTCCCCTGGATGACGGGTTCCGCGCGGTCGCCGATCAGCTTGAGCGGGTCGTCGCCGGACAGGGCCTGGTGCGCTACGGCGCGCCGGGAGACGCGTTCGACCCGACGATCCACGACGCTCTCTCCCACCTGGGCGAGGATGCCGAGGTCGAGGTCACCACGGTAAAGATCGTGGCCAAGGGCGGCTACAAGATCGGGGACCGCGTCGTACGCGCGGCCCAGGTCCTCGTGGTCGACCCCGCTGCACCGGGCGCGGCATCGGCGCAGGCCGACGCTCCCGCTGCAGAGTGATCAGGACCCAGCACAGCATCACCGGAAACGACGACGGAAGGGAGGCGCGCGCATGAGCGGCAAGGCCGACTGGGCGAGCAAGGACTACTACGCAGAGCTCGGGGTCTCGAAGGACGCCAGTGCTGACGAGATCAAGAAGGCCTATCGCCGTCTTGCGCGCGCCAACCACCCGGACTCCAACCCCGGCGACGACAAAAAGCACGAGAAGTTCAAGGCCGTCGCCGAGGCCTATGACGTGGTCGGGGACGCCGAGAAGCGCCCCGAGTACGACGCCATCCGCAGCGCGCCGATGGGTGGATTCGGGGGCGGCTTCGGTGGCGGTGGCGGCGGCGGGTTCGACATCAACGACCTGCTCCGTGACCGGGCTGCCGGGGGCGGCGGTTTCGGTGACATGTTCGGTGACCTCTTCGGGGGCACCCGGCAAGGTGGGCGTCGCGCACCCCGGCCCCAGCGTGGCCCCGATGTGGAGAGCAACGCCACGATCAGTTTCGTCGACGCGATGGACGGCGTGACGATCAGCCTGCGGTTGACCTCGGAGTCGCCCTGCGCCACCTGCTCGGGCACCGGCGGAAAGCCGGGCACCAAGCCGCACATCTGCCAGGTCTGCGAGGGGGCCGGCATGGTTGCCTCCACCTCGGGCGGAGCATTCACCCTCAACGAGACCTGCCCCGCCTGCGGAGGCCGACAACTGGTCTATGACGAGCCCTGCCCGACCTGTCTCGGTTCCGGTAGGGGCACCTCGGCGCGCTCGATCCAGGCCCGGATCCCCGCCGGCGTCAAGGACGGCCAGCGGATCCGACTGCGCGGCAAGGGTGGCACCGGCGAGAACGGTGGCCCCAACGGCGACCTCTTCGTCACAGTGAAGGTCACCCCCCACCGTCTCTTCGGGCGCAAGGGGGACAACCTGACCCTCGAGGTCCCGGTCTCCTTCGACGAGGCCGCGCTCGGCGCGGAGATCAAGGTGCCCACCCTCGGTGGCGCACCGGTGACGCTGAAGATCCCGGCCGGCACACCCAATGGGCGCACCTTCCGGGTCCGAGGTCGTGGCGCGAAGAAGAAGGACGGCACCAACGCCGACCTGCTGGTCACCATCGAGGTCCACGTCCCGGCGATGCTGGACCAGGCCGCCCGTGAGGCGGTCGAGGCCTATCGCCAGGCCACCAGCGGGAAGCCGTTGCGCAGCAAGCTGTTCGAGGAGGCCTGATCATGGTGGCCCCCGATCCCGCCGTCGGCGTCTATGTGATCAGCGTGGCCGCCGAGCTGGCCGGGCTGCACCCGCAGACCTTGCGGACCTATGAGCGGATGGGCCTGATCACGCCCAATCGCACCGGCGGGGGCGGTCGGCGCTATTCGTCGCGCGACATCGAGATGTTGCGGGTGATCGCGGACCTCACCGCCCACGGCATCGGCATCGAGGGAGTGCGCCGCATCCTCGAGCTGGAGAACAGGGTCGACGCGCTGCAGGCCCGCAACGAGGAACTGCTCGCAGAGGTGGCCGCGACCCGCGAGGCGATGCGAGAGCTGTTGGCGGTGACCCCACCCAGCGTCTCCAACCGCGTTCCCGTGCTGCGGGAGCGCTCCGGCTCGCAGATGGTCGTCTGGCGCCGTGGCCGCTGAGGCTCCGCTGCGGCACAGCCCACGCGATGATCGCTCGCTTGACGAATCCTCGATGACGTAAAGTTCGCGGCATGAACCAGGAAGCCGAGGAGGTCGGCGGCGAGACCTTTCGCAACAAGGTGCACGGCCTTCTTCGCGCTTCGATCCTCGATGCCGCCTGGGCCCGCGCTAACCAGTCCACCTGGGGGCAGGTGCGGATCGCGGACATCGCCCGAGACGTGGGTGTCAGTCGGCAGACGATCTACAATGAGTTCGGGACCAAGGAACAACTGTCGTTGGCGATCTTTCATCGCGAGCTCGAGCGGTTCCTGGTCGAGCTCGAGGCCCAGATCCAGACCGCGGACCGCTTCAGTGACGCAGTTCGCCAGGGGCTCACCTGGATGCTCGACGAGACCGCCGGCCACAAGATGGTCGGGCGCATGCTGGCGGATGCCAGAAACGGCTCGACCGACGGCCTGATCCCGATCCTGACCGTGCGCTCGGACCTCATCATCGTGCCGGTCCGGACCCGCCTGGCCGCGGTGATCAAGGATCGCTGGCCCGAGGCGGATGACGCCGCCACCGAGGTCGTCGCCGACCTCTACGTCAGGTTCGTGCTGGGTCTGGTCGTCACGCCCACCGACCTGGACACGGGCGCGATGGTCGAGGCCCTGGTCGCGATGGCCGTCGGGATGGACGTCGCTGCGGCCCGGCGTTGAGCGTCGGATTCGTCAGCGCTTGGGATTGACCTCCGACGGGGGCTTGAGTCGATAGTCTCAGCGCTCAGGGACGGGCAGGGACACGAAAGGTGGTGGGTGCGTCGCTCGAATCGATCCAGAGTGGGCTCGAGGCCTACTTCAGCGACGTCAACTGGCTCGCGTTCCTCACCATCCCGGTCTTCACGGCCGTGGTCGGCTGGTTGATCAACTGGACCGGCCTGATCATGCTCTTCAACCCGGTCCACTTCCACGGGGTCAAGGTCCCCGGGATGGCGCAGCTCTCGCGGCTCGCTCCGCGCAAGATCCAGGAGATCCCGGGCGTTCTCCAGGGGGGCCTCGGTTGGCAGGGCATCGTTCCTGCCCGGGCCGCGAAGATGGGTTCGATCGCGGTGGACAAGGCGATCGCCAAGCTGGGCACGCCGGCCGAGTTCTATCAACAGCTGGAGCCCGAGAAGATCGCCGAGCACATCGTGGCCGTCTTCGAGCCGGACATCCCCGAGCTGGTCAACGAAGTCATGCAGCGTGAGCACCCGGCGATGTGGCGCGACGTACCGTCGTTCGGCAAGCAGGCGGTCTATGACCGTGTGCAGGCCCAGCTTCCCGGGATCGTGCGCCGGATCACCACCGAGATCGGCATCCACATCGACCAGCTGCTCGATCCCAAGATCATGGTGATCGACCAGTTCTCCAAGGACCCCTCGCTCGTGGTCCGCATCTTCCGCGACTTCGGGCGAAAGGAGCTGCGGATGATGGTCAACTTCGGCTTCATCTTCGGGTTCCTGCTCGGGGTCCCCGTCGCGTTCATCGACCACGCGCTGCACAGCCCGTGGTGGACGCTGCCCTTCCTGGGCATCCTGGTCGGCTGGGTCACCAATGCCTTGGGCATGTGGTTGATCTTCGAGCCGCCGGAGAAGCAGAAGCGGTTCGGGATCACCTTCCAGGGCCTCTTCCCGCGCCGTCAGCCCGAGGCGGCCGAGGTCTATGCGCAGATCATCGCCGACGAGGTGATCACCCTGGAGAACATCGGTGACTTCCTGCTCGACGGCCCGCGCGGCGACCGCACCCGGCAGATGCTGGCCACCGCGATGGCCCCGGCCATCGATCAGGCAGCCGGGCCGCTGCGCGGTGCGGTCCGGGTCGCGATGGGCAAGAAGGAGTACGCCGCGGTGACCGGCGCCTTCGCCACGGAGGCCGTTGGCCGCACGATCACCCCGTTCAAGGACCCCGAGTTCAGCAAGCAGCAGTCAGCGAAGATCCGCCAGCTGATCGGCGCACGGACCAAGGAGCTCCCTCCCCGCGACTTCGTCGAGATGATGCGAGCCGCGATCAAGGAGGACGAGTGGATGCTCTATGCCCACGGCGCGATCATGGGGTTTGCAGGAGGATTCCTGCACTGGGCGATCTTCGCGGCGGCAGGAGTGCACTGAGATGAGGACCGATGAGTCTTGACCGACAGCAGCAACCGGACGAGCCGTCGGTGGCGCGTCTGGCCGCGGGCGCTGCCTGGCACACCACCGAGTGGGCGGTGGCGACCGGGTTCGGGATCGGGCGTCGCCTGTTCCGCGCGGCCTCCTCACCCACGGAGGCGATCGACTTCGCCTCCGACGTGGCCACTGCCGCAAAGGTCCTCGTCAACGGCGTGGCCGAGGTGGCCGGGGGAGCGCTCAAGCCTTCGGACGACACGGCGTCGTCGAGTGAGCCGCCGGTGCCGCCGCTGCGCACCTCCAACCCGCTGACGCACAGCAGTCGGCGCGACGCCGCGACCCCGGTCGACCTCCGCAAGGCCGGCCGTGAGTTGCTCGAGAAGAGTCGCAACGTCTGGGACGACTCGACCGGGCACCCGGCCTATGGGCGGATCCTCTCCGAGCTGGCTCCCGACGAGGGTCGGATCCTGCTCCTCCTCATGCGCAGTGGCCCGCAGGCGACGGTCGACGTACGCACGGGGGGGCCGGTCGGAATGGTCAGCTCCGATCTCGTCGCCGCGGGGCTGAACATGATCGGCCCGCGCGCGGGGACCCGATATGTGGACCAGGTGCCGTCGTACCTGAACAACCTCTTCCGGCTGGGGCTGATCTGGTATTCGAAGGAGCAGCTGAAGGACCCGATGGAATATCAGGTGGTCGAGGCGCAGCCCGACGTGCTCGAGGCGATGCACTCGGTGCGGTTCGCCAAGGTGGTACGCCGATCGGTCCACCTGACACCGTTCGGTGAGGACTTCTGCCGCACCTGTCTCCTGGACGAGAGGGAGTCGACCGCCGTGCTCCCCGAGCACATGGCGCCGCAGGACCTCGACTGACCCTGTGGCCGAACCATAAACAGTGTCGGTGGTTGGTGGGGATGCTCTGAAGAGGCCGGGCATCCTGCCCAATCAGTGATGTTGGGTTTCGGGCGTCTGGCACCGGGCACTTGTAGGTGGACGCCGGGGCTGGCCCGGCCGCAGACGGAAGCGTGAACGCCATGTCCACCTATGACGAGCTCACCGGGACCGCCGCCCGGATCGCCGATGCGGCGATCGAATGGGACATGGCCGACAGAGGCTGGCACAAGTCGGACGAGGGCTGGATCTCCGACATCTCCGTCGCGCCGGTCTCGACCTACGTGCTGAGCCACGACGGGTTCTACGTGCGGATCGTGGGGGAGGACGGCTGGCTGAAGTCCGACGAGTTCGCCGGCACGGCCGAGACCGACTTCAGGGCGGTGTGGCGGGATTGGTACGAGCGCATCTTCGACCTCTTCCTCGAGTGGAAGGGCCTGCCGAACCCGCTCGACTTCGAGGCGCCGCTCGGCAAGATCCGCAACGCCATCTCCGTCATCAACGTGAGCACCCACGTGAGCACCACGGGTGCCTCGGCCGACCCGAGCCTCGAAACGTCCAACGACGATCTCGACGGCGCCCTCATCTCGTTCTGCGGCGAGATCCTGCCGATGCAGGGTGTGATGGACAGCTTCGCGCTGGCCTACAGCAACAAGCTCCCGGGAGTCGTCCGCGGACAGTTGGCCATCCTGGGCATCCTCGGGATGAACCTCGCGGGCGAGCAGAACCTCTTCCGCGCGCTCCGCACGGACCTGCCCACGATCGCCGATGACGTGCTCGAGGTGATGCGTGAACGCAAGTCCGACAGCTCCGCCGCGGACCTGAAGATCATCGGCGCGGTGCTGGCCGGGGCCAGCCTCTTCCTCACCGGTGGTACGAGCAGCGTCGTGATCGCGAACGGCCGGACCATCGTCGCCGTGCTCTCCGGCATGACACCGGCGGACGAGGCTCCGTCACCCGCGCAGAAACAATACGGCGCGGACACGGCCATGGGCGTCTACGAGAACGTGCGCACCTACCTCGACGAGCTCAAGACGACCGTGCGCGGCGAGGAGACGAGCGTCCGGACCAGCCTGACCAGCGCCCTGAGCGAGGTCACGGGTCAGAACGCTGACGCCTTCCTGCTCCGCAAGCCCGGGCTCCTCGATGCCTCCGCCCAGGGTCTCGAGGTCAATGCGGAGACGCTCTCCTTTCTTGGCGGTGTGATCGCCCCGTTCATCTGCGACAACCTTGCGGTGGCTCGGGCCGAGGCCGCCGGGGCCGAGATCCAGGCTCCCTGGGAGCGGCCGGACACCATCGGCCTGGGCGCACACGGTCCTTATCGGCAGTGGAAGGCACTGCTCGACGAGTTCGTCGAGGTCAGCACCGTGACCCGGACAGAGCTGGCCGACGTGGGTGACGTCCTGATCGAGATCGCCCAGGAGTACGTCGACACCGAGTCGATCATCCAGCAGCGGCTGCGGGAGCTCGAGGGGCTCGACGCCCTCGACGTCCCCGACTTCACGCCGCCTCCGCCGCCGCCGACCGCCTACGCCCGAGTGACGGTCGACCAGCCGGTCTGAGCTCCTCGAGGACTCGGCAACCGAGACGCCGTGACTCGTTGATTCGACCGGGCTCTACCTCGCCGGAAAAAAGTCAAAGTTGAGTGGAATGGACTCAACTTCTCGCGCGTTGACATCGATGACGGACACACTGGGTGCCGTCATCGTCACGCATGAGGGGGCAACGCCCAATGAGCACGTTCGGTGCAGACAAGTTCACCACCCGCAGCCGCGAGGCAATCGAAGCGGCCCAGCTCTCCGCCACCACCGGTGGCCACACCCAGACCGAGCCGATCCACCTGCTCGTCGCCCTGCTCCGTGAGCAGGAAGGCACCGCGCGCAACCTGGTCACCAAGGCAGGCGTCGACGCCGACGCCCTGACCGGGAAGGCCGAAGCCACGTTGAGCCGGCTGCCCACCGCCAGCGGGGCCACCGTGCAGCAGCCCGGAGCCTCCGCGGCACTGACCCGCGTCCTGGCCGGCGCGATGGACCTGGCCACCAGCATGAAGGACGACTTCGTCGCCACCGAGCACCTGCTGATCAGCCTGGCCACCGTCGAGAGCTCTGCCCGCACGGTCCTCACCGACGCCGGGCTCACCGAGACCGGTCTGCGCGAGGGACTCACCGCGGTCCGCGGGAACCGACGGGTCACCAGCCAGGAGGCCGAGTCGACGTACGAGTCGCTCGAGAAGTATTCAGTCGACCTCACCAAGGCTGCCGAGGAAGGCCGCCTCGACCCGGTGATCGGCCGTGACGCCGAGATCCGCCGCGTCGTGCAGGTGCTCAGCCGTCGTACGAAGAACAATCCCGTCCTGATCGGTGAGCCCGGGGTCGGCAAGACGGCCGTCGTCGAGGGGCTCGCCCAACGGGTCGTGGCCGGCGACGTGCCCGACTCCCTCAAGGGACGACGGGTGCTCAGCCTCGACCTGGCCGCGATGGTGGCCGGCGCGAAATACCGAGGCGAGTTCGAGGAGCGGCTCAAGGCGGTCCTCGAGGAGATCAAGGACGCCGGTGGCCAGGTGGTCACCTTCATCGACGAGCTGCACACGGTGGTCGGTGCCGGCGGCACCGGGGACGGTTCGATGGACGCAGGCAACATGCTCAAGCCGATGCTCGCCCGCGGCGAGCTGCACATGATCGGCGCCACCACGCTCGACGAATATCGCGAGAACATCGAGAAGGACCCGGCCCTGGAGCGCCGCTTCCAGCAGGTCTTCGTCGGTGAGCCCAGTGTCGAGGACACGATTGCGATCCTGCGCGGGATCCAGGAGAAGTACGAGGCCCACCACGGCGTCCGGATCACCGACGCCGCGCTGGTTGCCGCCGCGACCCTGAGCGACCGCTACATCACCGGCCGACAGCTGCCGGACAAGGCGATCGACCTCATCGACGAGGCGTCCAGCCGGCTGCGGATGGAGCGCGAGTCCTCGCCCGAGGAGATCGACAAGCTGCGGCGCTCGGTCGACCGGCTCAAGATGGAGGAGTTCGCGCTCGCCAAGGAGTCCGACGACGCATCCGTCGAGCGGCTGGCGAAGCTGCGCGGCGACCTCGCCGACCAGGAGGAGGAGCTGCGTGGGCTCGAGGCGCGCTGGGAGCGCGAGAAGTCCTCGCTCGAGGGCGAGGGTGAGCTCCGCCGCCGGCTCGACGCGGTCAAGATCCAGGCCGAGAAGCTGACCCGCGAGGGCAAGCTCGACGAGGCCAGCGAGATGCTCTACGGCCAGATCCCGGACCTGGAGCGCAAGCTCCGCGAGTCCGAGAGCGCCGAGTCGGCCGCGACTACCGAGAAGCTGGTCGGCGAAGAGGTCGGCGCCGAGCAGATCGCCGACGTCGTCGAGGCCTGGACCGGCATCCCCACCGGTCGGATGCTGCAGGGCGAGACCGCCAAGCTGCTCGAGATGGAGGCCGAGATCGGCCAGCGCCTGATCGGGCAGGAGGCAGCCGTCAACGCGGTGAGCGACGCCGTACGCCGTTCGCGCGCGGGAGTCTCCGACCCGAACCGGCCCACCGGCTCGTTCCTCTTCCTCGGCCCCACCGGCACCGGGAAGACCGAGCTGGCCAAGTCGCTGGCAGACTTCCTCTTCGACGACGAGCGGGCGATGGTCCGCATCGACATGAGCGAATATTCCGAGAAACACTCGGTCTCCCGCCTGGTCGGTGCGCCTCCCGGCTATGTCGGCTACGACGAGGGTGGTCAGCTGACCGAGGCCGTACGCCGTCGCCCGTACAGCGTGGTTCTCCTCGACGAGGTGGAGAAGGCACACCCGGAGGTCTTCGACATCCTGTTGCAGGTGCTCGACGACGGTCGGCTGACCGACGGGCAGGGTCGCACGGTCGACTTCCGCAACACCCTGCTGATCCTGACCAGCAACCTGGGCTCGAACTTCCTGGTCGACCCGTTGCTGGAGCCGGAGGCCAAGCACGCCTCGGTGATGAGCGTCGTCCGGGGACACTTCAAGCCCGAGTTCCTCAACCGGCTCGACGAGATCATGATGTTCGAGGCGCTGACCAAGCAGGCGCTGACCCACATCGTCGACCTGCAGCTCGCCCAGCTCGAGAAGCGGCTCGCGGTCCGACGGATCACGATCGGTGTCACCGACGAGGCGAAGACCTGGCTGGCCGACAAGGGCTATGACCCGGCCTACGGTGCGCGTCCGCTGCGCCGGTTGATCCAGACCGCGATCGGTGACCGGTTGGCCAGGCTGCTCATCGCCGGAACCGTCACCGACGGCGGCCAGGTCACCATCTCGGTCGCCGAGGACGGCGACGACCTGGTGCTGCAGACCAGCTGATCAGGCTGTCGCAGACCCGCTGATCGTCTGTCGCGGTTCGACTTCCAGCATGGCGCCGTGCGTCCCCCTCGGATCTTTTCGGATCCCCGGGGGGCGCGCGGTGCCTGCCGCGTCATGGTCGCCTGAGAGACTTGAACCATGAGCGATGCCAAGAAGCTGCCCCGCCCGCCACAGGTGACCCTGTCGGGTTGGGTGGCCATCGTCGGATCCGTCTTCGTCGTCTTCGACGCCTTCGAGGTCGTCGGCAACCTGCGCACCATCGACCACCGCGAGCGGGTCACCGAGACCCTGTCGCAGGAACCGTTCAAGGGCATGGACGTCTCGCTCGAGCAGGCCCTCGAGTTCATCAACATCGCAGCCATGGTGGCCGGAGCCAGCGCCGCCGCCGCGGCAATCCTTGGCATCTTCGTCCTCCAGCGTGACAAGCCGGCGCGGATCGGGCTCTCGGTCGCCGCAGTCCCGCTCTTCCTTGCCGGCCTGGTCACCGGCGGCTTCCTCTCCTCCTTGGTCGCGGTCTGCGCCGTGATGCTGTGGACCAAGCCGTCTCGCGACTGGTTCAACGGGATCGCCGCCGCACCGGTCGAGCGTCGTACTCCGCAGAAGCCCCAGAACGTCTGGGGCCAGGGCGGATCGGGCCAGGGCAACGAGCAAGGGGACCAGCAGTCCTTCGGGCCGAACCAGGTGCCGCCCGGCCCGATCGCACCCGGCGACTCCGGCGACGGCCCGCGCACCTGGTCGGGCTTCGGTACGTCGTCCGCCACCGGTCAGCAGCCCGACGAGCCGGTCTCCGGTGCACACGGCGGCGAGCCGGGACAGACCTTGACCCAGCCGGGTCAGCAGCAGTGGGAGCAGCACCAGGCGGCTCAGCAGCAGTGGCAGCAGCAGTGGGGACAGCATGTCTCCACCCCCGTCTCCCGACCCACCGACGTGCTCCGCGCCTGCCTGGCCACCTGGATCTGCGCCGGCACTGTCGCCGTCGGCGCGCTGCTGGCCGGCATCGCGATGCTGGGTTCGCCGGACCTGCTCAAGGAGATGTATGAGCAGGAGTCGCGCTTCGAGGACTCCGGCCTCACCCTCGAGCAGGTCAAGGCGGCAACGATCGCGATGGCGGGGATCTTCGTCGCCTGGGCGCTCGGTGCTGCCGCACTCGCCATCTTCGTGATCCGGGGTCAGGACTGGGCTCGTGTGCTGCTGGTCATCTCGGCCGCCTGCGCGGGACTGCTCGGCCTGCTGATGGCCTTCGCCTCACCGTTCCTGCTCCTGGTGGCGGCCGCCTGCGCCTACGTGGTCTATGCGTTGACCCGGCGCTCGGCCAGCGACTGGTTCCGCGACCAGACGCGTCTCAGGCGTGAAGGTCGGCGGCGCTGAGCCGAGCGAGCCCGTCGGCGATCACGTCGGCCTCCTTGCAGAACGCCCAACGCACCTTGTGCCGCCCCTCGTCCTGGTCGTCATAGAACGCCTGCGCCGGAATCGCCACCACGCCGGCCCGCTCGGGCAGGGCCAGGCAGAACTCGCGCGCGTCCTTCCAGCCGTACGTCGCCACGTCGGTGCAGGCGAAGTAGGTGCCCTCGGGCACCCGCACCTCCATCTCCAGGGCGGACAGCCCGGCGCAGAGCTGGTCACGACGTCCCTGCAGGTCGACCCGCAGCGACTCGTAGAACCCTGACTCGTTGTCCAGCGCGTGCGCGACGGCCGGCTGGAGGGCGCTGCCGCTGGAGAACGAGAGCCACTGCTTCGCGCCGAGCAGCGCGCCGGTCAGCTCGCGTGGGCCGGTTGCCCAACCGATCTTCCAACCGGTGAAGGAGAACATCTTCCCCGCACTGGAGAGGGTCAGGGTCCGCTCGGCCATCCCCGGCAGCGTGGCCAACGGGATGTGCTCGTGGTCCTCGAAGGTGAGGTGCTCATAGACCTCGTCGGTGATTACCACCAGGTCGTGCTCGATGGCCACCTCGGCGATCGACTGCAGCTCCGCGCGGGTCAGCACGGTGCCGGTGGGATTGTGTGGGGTGTTGATCAGCATCACCCGGGTGCGCTCGTTCACCGCCGCCCGCAACGCCTCGACGTCGAGTCGGTAGTCGGGCCCGCGCAGGGTGACCGGACGGCGTACCCCTCCGGCGAAGGCGATCATCGCCAGGTAGGAGTCGTAGTAGGGCTCCAGCACGACCACCTCGTCGCCGGGATTGACCAACCCCAGCAGCGCAGCTGCGATCCCCTCGGTGGCCCCGGTGGTGACGACCACCTCGTGGCCGGGGTCGAGCTCGATGCCGTAGTGCCGGTGCTGGTGGGCGGCGATCGCCTCACGCAGCGCCAGGACACCCGAGCCGGGCGCATATTGGTTGTCCCCGTCGCGCAGCGCTCGTACTGCGCGCTCCACCACCGAGGCCGGTCCGTCCTGGTCCGGGAAGCCCTGGCCCAGGTTGACCGAGCCGGTGCGCATCGCGAGCGCTGACATCTCGGTGAAGATCGTGGGCGGGATCCCGTCGAGTCGATCTGCGTGGCGTGCCATGTCCCGACTCTAGGCCGACATCCCAGACGTGGGCCCAGGCGCGAGCCTCAGCCCGAGTGGATCAGAGGTCGTCGGTCACGTCGTCGATCAGCTCGATGGCCTCGCGACGGTGCTTCCACCACTCGAAGAGCATCGGCAGGACCGAGATGAAGACGATGACCAGGATCGCGGCCTCGATGTTGTGCTGCAGGAACTCGATCCCGCCGAGGAAGTAGCCGAGCAGGGTGATCCCGGTGGCCCACAGCACCGCGCCGACCGCGGACCAGACGAAGAAGTGCTTGCGGTTCATCTTGCCGACACCGGCGACCAGGGTGATGAACGTGCGGACGATGGGCACGAAGCGACCCAGGACCAGGGCCTTGGCGCCGTGCTTGTCGAAGAAGACCTCGGTCTTGGTGAAATATTCAGGCTTCAGGAACCTGCCGCGCTTCTCATAGATCTTCGGTCCTATCGCCCGGCCGATCTCATAGCCGGTCACGTTGCCCAGGAACGCCGCGATCGAGAGCGCCAGGCAGGCGACGAAGATGTTGACGTCGATGCCGGCCTCGCCGGCACCTGCGCGGTGGATGAACAGACCCACGCTGAACAGCAGCGAGTCACCCGGGAGGATCGGGAACAGCAGCCCGCACTCGATGAAGACGATCGCGATGGAGACCCAGAACATCTCCTGCCCGAACTCCGCCAGGAGCCATTCGGGGTCCATCCACTTGATGCCGAGGAGCAGGGGCTCGAACAGGTCCGGGTTCACCCGACGAAGGGTAGCGGGAGCCGGTGAAAGCTCAGCGTCCTGCTCACGCCTTGCGGGACTTGCGCCACTCCACGATCAGCGGCACCGCGAAGATCGCCATGATCAGCAGCAGTGCGAGGTCGATGTTGTCGCCGAGCGCGGGGAACCGCTTGCCCAGGAAGTAGCCCAGGGCGGTCACGCTGACCACCCAGGCCACGGCGCCGATGAAGCTCCAGAGCCAGAACCGGCGTCGGTTCATCTGCGTGGCTCCGGCGACCACCGTGATGAAGGTCCG
>DATCYH010000403.1:0-2614 GCA_036570405.1 Nocardioides sp. | reverse complement strand
CACAACACCCGGCCCGCCGGCTCCCGCTCCGGCGGTGCCGCCGGAGCGGGGCCAGTCCTCACAGGGACCGGCTGATGATCTCCTTCATGATCTCGGAGGTGCCGGCGTAGATCTGCGAGACGCGCATG
This sequence comes from Nocardioides sp., assembly GCA_036570405.1. GTDB lineage: Bacteria > Actinomycetota > Actinomycetes > Propionibacteriales > Nocardioidaceae > Nocardioides. The sequence continues at coordinate 2,486 of DATCYH010000403.1, read as the reverse complement.
TCGGCCCAGATGCGGGCGATCGGGTACTCGTTCATGTACCCGTAGCCGCCGTGCAGCTGGAGGCAGGTGTCGGCGACGCGCTGCGCCCGCTCCGAGCACCACAGCTTCACCATGGCAGCGGTGGGGATGTCCAGACCCCCGGCGAGGTGGAGCTGGATGCACTCGTCGACGAAGGACCGTGCGACGCGAGCCTCGGTGGCAACTTCCGCCATCTTGAACTTCGTGTTCTGGAACCCCCAGATCGGCCGACCGAAGGCGCTCCGGTCATGCACGTAGGTCATCGTCTCGGCCAGGCAGAACTCCATGGCGGCGACGTTCGAGACCCCTACGAGCAGCCGCTCCTGGGGGAGCTGTTGCATGAGCTGTAGGAAGCCCTGGCCCTCGGTGAGGCCAAGCAGGTTGGTGACCGGGACACGAACGTTGTCGAAGAAGAGCTCCGAGGTGTCCTGTCCCTTCATCCCGATCTTGTCCAGCACCCGACCGCGGGAGAAACCCTCCGCGCTGGTGGGGACGAGCATCAGCGAGATACCGGCGGCGCGGTCGTCGGGATCGGTCTTGACCACGGTGAGCACCAGGTCGGCCTGCGAGCCGTTGGTGATGAAGGTCTTTGAGCCGCTGACAAGGTAGTCGTCACCCTCGCGCACCGCCTTGGTCTTGATGTTCTGCAGGTCCGAGCCGGTCCCGGGCTCGGTCATCGCGATCGCTCCGACGACCTCGCCGGACGCCATCTTGGGCAGCCAGTGCTGTTTCTGCTCCTCGGTGCCGTATGCGAGCAGGTAGTGGGCGACGATCCCGTTGTGCAGGGACGCTCCCCAAGAGCTGTCGCCGACCCGTGCCTGCTCCTCGATCAAGATGGCCTCGTGGGCGAAGGTGCCACCGCCGCCGCCGTACTCCTCGGGGATCGACAGGCAGAGCAGACCGACGTCACCAGCGCTGTTCCACAGTTGCCTGTCGACGTGCTTGTCGGCGATGAAGGTCTCGATGTGTGGCTTGATCTCCTTCTCGCAGAACGTGCGTGCAAGGTCACGGACGTCGTCGAGGTCGTCGTCCATCCAGGGGGAGCGGCGAGTGATCACGGGGAGCCTCCAGCGAATCGGGTACAGGATGTACCCATTCGACCATGACGATGGTGCTGGGTACAAGGTGTCCCATTGAGCGCAGCCCGACCTGGTCAGGTCCGGCCCCTCGGCGCCCCCGGGCGTAGGCTGCGGTCTGTGGTCGAGGTAGGGCGATGGGTGGATTCGACGGTGCGGCGCCGGTCTCCCCGCGATGATGAGGTCCGCGACCGCCGGCGGCGTCACGTGGCCAACGCTGCTCTGCAGGTCGTCGACGAGACGGGCGCGGACGCGGGCACGGCACTGATCGCCGAGCGGGCTGGGATCCCGAGGCCGCATGTCTACCGCTACTTCGCCAGCCGCGAGGACCTCGATAACGAGGTGGTCCGCCTTGCCGCGCAGGACCTCATCCAGCGGGTCCGCCCGCACCTGGCTCGGCGGGGCACGCCCGGACAGGTCGTCGAGGGGCTGGTGCGCGCCTGCGCGACTTGGGCGGACGCCCACCCCCATCTCTACCGCTTCCTGGCGGCTCGGGGGCAGAGCCGGACCATGCACCGCTCTCGGATGGGTCGTTCGCGTCTGCTGGACGAGATCGCCGTCGCGGCACGGGGGTACACCAAATCGGGGGGCGAGTCGTTCCCTGAGGGCATCCTGGTTGGCGTGATGGGGATGGTCGACGCCACGGTCATCTGGTGGCTCGACCAGCGCGACGAGACCCTGGACGTGATGGTGCGGCGTCTCTCGCGCCACGTGACCCTGGTGCTGCAGGACGCCTTAGCCGCCCACGACATCCACCTCGACCTGGCGGTTGAGCTGGAGCCCTTCGTCGGCGAGTGAGTCAGGAGCGCCTCGCGGGACTGCCCTGTTCGAAGTGCTCGACGTCAACGATGACGAACGTCGCGTGCGCTATCGCGACCTGCCGGCCGCTCTCGTCCGCGGCTGCAGCGTTCACGTGGAGCCGCCGTCCTGCCCGGTCCCGGATATGCGCGGTGAACTCGTAACTCACCCCCAGCAGCACCGGACGGAGGTACTCCACGGTCAGCGACCTCGTCACGGCGAGCTCGCCGACGCGGTAGAGGAGGAATCCGAACAGGTCGTCGAAGGCGGCGGCGACCAGGCCGCCGTGGGTGATCCCCGGTGCCCCCTCCTGGCGATGGTCGAAGCGGTGCACGGCGCTCACGCCGTGCTCGGTGGCTTCGACCTCCAGGGCGAGGCCGGCGGGGTTCTCTTTGCCGCATCCCGCGCAGGTGGGGGAGTGCGAGGGCAGGCGGCCCACCGCCGTCGGCGCGGGCCGCGACATGGACCGGATCCATGCATCCAGCGTCGACGCCGTGCCCTCGTCGAGACGCATCTCGTGGCCCGGGGTAGGGGGCTCGGTGTCGCGGCTGCCTACTAGCGCATCACTCATCGGGGGCTCCTCGGAATCCAGGA
>DATCYH010000402.1:0-4044 GCA_036570405.1 Nocardioides sp. | reverse complement strand
GCTCGAGCGCAAGGCGCCTCCGCGTCCCCGAGCCAAACCCGACAAGTCGCTGGCTCAGCGCACCAGCGCTCAGCTGCTCCAACAGGTCGTGACAGAACGCCACGAGCGGATGATCTTCAGCTAGATGGTCGTCCTCGTGCCCATCATCGGTTCCTGTCCTCTCGTTCGCTTGAAGCGTCTTGACGTACTCGATGAGGTCGACGAAGAGCTCGGGACTCAGCAGTGCGTCACTGTCGCGAGGCAACGACTACGTCCTTGAGGCAGTGCGCCGCGTCATCAAGTAGCTGGGCCTCGTCTCGGGGTGCGATGATGACACAGTCTGAAGTCCCGCGGAGCTGCTCGTAATACGGCCTCAGGCGTGCGAGAAGGTCAGCCTGTTCTCGCGTTCCGGGCCAGGCTTGGCCGAACTCGTCGAAAACAAGCCGCCAGTCGTATTGGGGAGTCCCGACATGAACGAGTCGTGCGATGCACACGGCTTTGCTGACCGAATATAGGCGGCCTAGGGCACTCGCGTAGCGCCCGTTAAGGCGTGTGTGTCTAAGACTGCGCGCGACGCGATCGACCCGGTCCTCTACCTCTCGTGCGAGCTCGAACGGCATCGTCTCCGACTGCAAGATTGGAAGTACAACCCTGTGGTTCCCGCCCGCGCTCGATCCGACGGGCTCGCCCTCATCTCGAAGGTGCGCGACGAAAGATGGTCGAGTCCGCTGTTCGAGCAGCAGGTCACACGTTCGAACCGTCGAAATCGAGGCAAGCCTGGCTATGTCCGGCCGGTTGTGCAGCAGACGGTGGGCCATCCGGGAGCCGGTCGTCGAGTCCTCCGCGACCACGAGCACATCGAGGTCGCTTTCGGCTGTAGCTGTGCCGCGCGCAAATGAGCCATAGAGCATGCAGAGATCGATCCCAGGAACGCCAGCTAGCGACTGCGTCAGCGCAGCGAAAATCTCCGGGGATCCCGGCAGCGTGGCCACAGCGTTAGCCTCCCACACCGGAGCGGAGCGTACGTCGAACTCGCTTTGCCTGCAGCTATGCCGCGCGGGGTGCGTCAGCTGGTCATAGGCGTCGTCGACTGGACCGTCATCCACCCGTCGATCGTCCCCCTAACACCCGCCATGCCTCTGAGTTGGCCCGTAGGCGCTCTGTTCCAGGGCCGTCCGAGGACGTCAGCAAATGAAGACAGACGAGTGCACTTGGGCCCGGTGCACTCGCCGGACCTCTAAAGACGGATAGTCGAAGCGACTGCAGTGGCCGCGAGGAGGGCGAGCACCACTGCCAGTGTCGGCGTGCCGGCGCGGCGAACCGATGGCAGTCGTCGAGCCGCCGCCGCTAGCGCTGCGAGAACGGTCAGAGGTCCGAGTGAGGCGGGCCAGCCGAAGATACTGAGGAGGCCGGTGGTTGCGAAGAGCCCAAGCAAGGCCCCAATGGGATACTGAGCGGCGTCGGCTGTGTATCTCCCGGCGGTTCTTGGAACAGGATCCCCGTGCTCGCGCTCCCAGTCGCTTCTCCTGGTTGCGTGCGTCTTGAGGAAGCTCCAGGCGGCCTCCGAGCGCTGACCGTCCAGCTGATCGGGCGGGAGCGCGTCGAGCCAGGCTCGAAGCTCCCAACCCGGAAGCACTGCTACCCCGTCAATCTGTCGCGGCTTCAGCGACCGATCCGACGGCCAGAGCACCACCGCTACAACGACTGTCGTCGGTCCGATCTGCTGCCGGATCTGCCGCTCGACGATATTCAGGTTTCCTTGGGCCTGTCTCACGGCGGCTCGGACGCGGCTGTCCTGCTTGGGACTCGTCCAGCCGTCGTTTGAGAACTTGGTCTCGAGCACGGCGACGCCGCCTGGGCCGACGAGCACGGTGTCGATGTCGCTACCTGCCCGGAACACGAGCTGGTGCACGATGCGCCACCCGGACTTCTGGAGGCTCTTGATCTCGTCGTGCGTCCACTGCTCGCCGAGGTCGCCCACGAGGTACGGCGTCGATCCGCTGGCGAGGACGATGACGTGGAACAGGAGGGCGGGCACGCCTGCAGCGAGCACGCCAAGCAGGAACCAGCGCTGGCCTTCCGAGAACAACAGCGTCAGCGGCGTCATGAGGATCGTGGCTCCAACCACCATCAGCAATGTTCTGCGATGGCGTCTCATGAACTTGAGCTGCAGCCTCCGAGCCTGCTGTCGCGACCAGCTACCTGCCCGCTTCGAGCTCCCGAGCTCTCGCTCCCGCCAGCGGTCGCGAGCCGCCGCCACTGATCGTGCCGCCATGCCCACCAGCATGTCCTGAGGCATCGCGTCTGCGCGGAATGGTGGCGCCCCGGCGCTTGCGCCGGGGCGGCAGCGTCGCCGTCTGAGGCGCCGCGTGCTCACGGATTGCTCACGGATGGCCTGACATCGGCCGTCACGGCGCGGATCTGGCGCTGCGACAGGCAGCGCGTTCGCCCAGGTCAGACGGCATTTTCTGGCAGCCGGCGGCACCAGCCGAAATCTCGGGCTTAGCCTTAAACCCTCTGGAGCCTCGGCTCCGTGCGGGTTCGATCCCCGCCCCGGGCACTGGGAAGCGTTGGTTTGCGTGAGCCAGATAGCTCCGCGCGGGAACCGGGGTTGCGACGAGATCGACTCGCCCCTGTGCTGCTGCTGGGCCGAGTGCCAGTGCGGTCGGCTGGGAAGGAGTCGGCCATGAGCAACGTCTCGAACGTTCGACTGAACACTGGTGCAGAGATGCCGATCGTCGGTTTTGGCGTCTACCAAGTTCCGCCGGACGAAACCGAGGGAGTGGTCAGCAACGCCTTGGAGGTCGGCTACCGGCACTTCGACACGGCGGCCTCGTACCAGAACGAAGGGGCCGTCGGCCGTGCGCTCGCAAGCAGCGGCGTGCCACGGGACGAGCTGTTTGTGACAACGAAGCTGTGGATCCAGTCGCAACCCGCCGAGCCCAACACGAAGGCAGCTCTCGAGGAGTCACTGCAGCGGTTGGGCCTCGACTACGTCGACCTCTACCTCATCCATCAGCCGCTCGGCGACTACTACGCCGAGTGGCGAGCCATGGAGAAGGCGCACGCCGACGGGCTCGCTCGCGCTATCGGGGTCTCGAACTTCTATCCAGACCGTCTGATCGACCTCGTCGAGCACGCGGACGTGGTGCCGGCCGTGAACCAGATCGAGACGCACCCGTTCTTCCAACGCCACGCGGACCAAGAGATCATGCAAGAGCGGGGCATCCAGATGGAGGCGTGGGGCGGGTTCGCCGAGGGACGCAACAACCTGTTCGCCGACCCAGCGCTGAGCGCCATCGGTGAGGCGCACGGGAAGTCCGTCGGCCAGGTGGTCCTGCGATGGCTCGTCCAGCGAGACATCGTCACCATTCCCAAGACCGTCCACCGGGAACGCATGGAGGAGAACCTGAACGTCTTCGACTTCAAGTTGACCGAAGACCAGATGGCGGAGATCGGCGCCATGGACACCGGAGCTTCTCTGTTCTTCGACCACCGTGATCCCGAGATGGTCAAGTGGCTTAACGAACGACGCGAACAGCGCTGACGCAAGGCACCACCGTGAGCTGGGCGACTGGGGCACGCTCGGCCTGAGCGTGCCCCCACCACCGCCTGCGCGGCCGCTCCCGGGCCCGGTGATCACAAGACGGATGCGTTCCGCTAGCTGATGACGCCGTCACGAGTGATGTTCAGCTGGCTATGGCCTCGATCTGCTGCTCGGACTCCAGGAAGGTCCGCAGCGCGGCGTTGACCTCGTCGGCGTGGGTCCACAGCAGGCCGTGTGGGGCGCCCTCGATCTCCACGTACTGCGCCTCTGGGAGCGCCTCGTAGAAGCGACGGGCGGTGGCGTCGATGGGGAGGATGTTGTCGCCGGTGCCGTGCAGGATCAGGGCCGGCTTGCCGCTCTCCCGGACGGCGTCGACGTCGGCACGGAAGTCCTCGATCCAAGACGAGACGACGGCATGGGCGGCGACCGGGGCGCTGGAGGTGGCGACGTTCCACGCCGCGGTGACCGCTTCTTGGCTGATGCGGCTGCCGAGGTTCTCCTCCAGGTTGAAGAAGTTG
>DATCYH010000401.1:0-4603 GCA_036570405.1 Nocardioides sp. | reverse complement strand
AACGACGGCATCTTCGGCCGCCGCGGCTGCAGAATCCTTTGGCGACCCTGACGTCGAGGGTGGAGCGCTGCTTGGAGAAGACGCGCTGGAGGTCGAATTTGGAGTTGGCTTGGCGGCGGAGTCCGAGCCGCAAGCAGCCATTGCGGCGAGCAGAAATACTGCCGTCGCGACCGAGAACGTTCCGGAGAATTTCGTCATGGCCGAGTCCATCCGCCCCCGCGGGAAGTTCCCGAGAGAGCAGCCGACGGCGCCCCGATAGCGGTCGCACCGAGCTCACCGCCTCCCACCATTGAGCCAGTCAAATGTGATCTGCGCAACATTTGTCCCTCCTTTGTGCACTTCATCGACCAGGTGCACAGCCACCGCCCACCGGCCGCACCGCTCGAAATCGACCGCTGAGCAGCCCCACCGCTCAATCCGGTCACACGTCTTGCAGATCGAGGGGTTCTATGGCGCATGCCGTCGGTCTGGCGCGCCTGCCGGTTCGGTCAGATGCAGCGTCGTGGCTCGCGGGCGACGTCGTCTGCATAGTTCAGATGCGCGGATCGTTCTGGCTGCAAGTGCATCCAACTGAGGCCTCGGCGGGTCATCCGCGGCATCGCGGCCACCTTGGGTATCGTGGCGGGGCGTAGGGCGACGTGGCGCCCTGACTGCGGCTGGACCTCCGACCAGGTGGGCCGCAAGCGAAAGGAACGCGGCTCTTCCACACTCAAGGAATCCGTTGCTTCATCTTCGTTATCTCTTCCATGCTGGGTCGGCGGCGCCGAGGAGACAACGGTGCGTAAGGAACTCTTCCAACGTCGAGTCCGCCTTAGGTCGAGGGCAACCCTTCAGCCCTACCACGCCGCTCGGCGAGCGCTCCAGGGCATCTCCGCTATGTCGCCGGTACTTCCGGCGGGGAGCGAGACGCAGCAGCTTCTTGAAGGGCAGTTCTTCCAAGCGATCCGAACCCTCCACTATCCCTGGCGCGACGGCCCATTTGATTCGTTGCCGGGCTGCCTCGAGATCCGCGCCATCGAGCCTGACCACGACCGACTCGTGCTTCGCGTCGAACCGAGTGGCGTTGCTGCCACCATCGTCGAGAGAGCGCTTGCTCACGCGCCGCGCAACGGGTATCCGGCCGATGTTGAGGTTCCGTACCTTCGGGTACGCGATGGGGAGGGAGGCGCGGAGTTCTACCGGCTGGGCAGTCCCGGCGTGATCGTTCTCGAGGGCGTGACATTCGGCGACGTCGCAGCGCTACACGCGAAGCATCCCCACGACGAGGACATGGAGTGCCTGTGGATCACATCACCAGACACCGTAACGGCTGACGAGAAGCGCGAATGGCGCGCGCGTCGTGAGCCTGCCTACCGCGTCACAAGCTCCGTCGTGCGGCGGCTCGGGCTCCTGACTCGGCTCGACGCCAGCAGCATCGACACATGGGAGGTCATGTGGGATGAGGGTGCCGAGGTCATGGTCGAGGCTTGGTTCACGAAGTTGTCGTACGAGGAACGGATCCGACTGCTCCGTGACCTCGCCTCGCCGCACCTCGCCCCGCGTTGGCATCCAAAGCCGCCCCTTGAAGGCGATTCGACCCATCCGTACCACTATTTCACCGTTGGCGATACCAACCATGTGGTGCAGATCCGATTGCTTGAAGGCCGCTGAATGTCGCTGACGGGCTGAGCTTTGTCCGTCGGCTCGTGCGGGGCATCGGTGGCACACCTTCACCATGGAGGTACGCCACCATGACCGTTTCCATGCGCGTGATGTCGGCTGGCGACGGTTGCCGGTACCTCCTGCGCACGGTGTCGGCGGGCGACGGCAACCGCTCAATGGGCACGCCGCTGACGCGCTATTACGCGGAGACGGGGACACCGCCGGGCTACTGGCTGGGCTCGGGCGTCGCTGCCCTTGGCAGCGGCCGCGTCGCTGTCGGCTCGGAGGTTAGCGAAGCACAACTCGTGCTCTTGGTCGGGATGGGACGCGACCCAGTGTCCGGGGAGACGCTGGGGCGCACGTACCCGACTTATGAGCCGCTATCGAAGCGCATCGCAGACCGAGTCGCTGAGATCGCAGAGGATGCCTGCGATCGGGAGCGCAACGAGCAAGTTGCTCGGATCGAGGCTGAGGAGACCGGAGCGCCGCACCGGGCGGTGGCAGGGTTCGACTTCACGTGCAGCGTTCCGAAATCGGTCTCGGCGCTCTGGGCCGTGGCCGACGCCCCGACCCAGGAGCGGATCTATCTGGCTCACCGCAAGGCCGTCGGCGATGTGATCGCGATGATCGAATGCGAGGTCGCCGCGACGCGCACCGGCGTCGGCAACGACGACGGCGCGGTCGGACAGGTTCCGGTCGTGGGCGTGGCTGCCGCGGCGTACGACCACTACGATTCCCGCGCCGGCGACCCGCAGCTTCACACCCACGTCGTGGTTTCAAACAAGGTCAAGACCGTTTTCGATGGTGGGTGGCGCAGTCTCGATGGTCGCCCCATCCATGCCGCGGTGACCGCGTTGTCGGCGCATTACAACGCAATGCTCGCTGACCACTTGGCCCGCGATCTCGGGGTTGAGTGGGAGCGTCGCGACAGGGGCGCGGATCGCAACCAAGCGTGGGAGATCGTCGGGGTGGGCGAGGATCTGATTCGGGAGTTCTCCTCGCGCACCCGCGACATCGAGCAGGCGAAAGAGCGGTTGATAGCTGAGTACACAGCTCGCCACCACGGACGGGCGCCACACAAGAAGACGATTGTGAAGCTCCGTGCACAGGCCACCTTGGAAACACGCCCAGCGAAGTCGGTCCACTCGCTCGCCGAACTTATCGATCAGTGGCGTACCCGCGCGACGAACGTCCTCGGAACCGACGCGACAGCATGGGCCAGAATCGTCATCGGCCATGAGACAACCCCGCTGACCAGCGACGAGGTGCCGCTGCAGGCCATCCGTGCGATCGGCCGTGACGTCGTGCAAGTTGTCGCGGTCAATCGCTCGACCTGGCGCTATTGGAACCTTCACGCCGAGGCGTCCAAGCAGACCATGGACCTCCGCTTCGCCACGGTCGAAGACCGCGAGAAGGTCATCGGACTGATCGCCGCCGCCGCCGCAGAGGCCAGCGTCAAACTCACCCCGGACGAGGCAGCGAGTACACCCGCGGAGTTCAGGCGCGCAGACGGAACCAGCGTCTTCCATCCCCGCCACAGCGAGGTCTACACCGCAGACGCCACCTTCCGTGCCGAGGCAGCGCTTCTGGCCCGCGCCGAGGACCATGCCGGACCTACGATCCCCGAGAGCCATCTTCTTGCTCGGCGTAGACGGGGCCGTCTCACCGGCCAGCAGACCACAACACTCGCCAAGATCGCGACCTCGGGCAGAAGTCTCGACCTGCTTCTCGGACCCGCTGGGGCAGGCAAGACGACTGCGATGAGTGCGCTCAAGGACGCTTGGGAAGCGAATCGCGGCCGGCATAGCGTAATAGGCCTGGCCCCGTCAGCCGCGGCCGCACAGGTCCTTGCTGACGATCTTGGCATCGCGTGCGAGAACACTGCGAAGTGGCTGTACGAGCACGCCCACGGCGGGGCCACATTCACCAGGAACCAGCTCATCATCGTCGACGAGGCCACCCTCGCGTCCACCACTACCCTCGACGAGATCACCGCCCACGCCACCGAAGCCGGTGCCAAGGTGCTCCTGGTCGGTGATCCAGCCCAGCTCGGCGCGGTCGAGGCCGGGGGAGCGTTCACCCTCCTCGTCGCGCGCCGAGACGACGTACCTGAACTCACCCAGATCCACCGCTTCGCTCACCGATGGGAAGCCAAAGCCTCCCTCAGCTTGCGAGACGGCCGCCTCGAGGCGATCAGCGCTTACGAGCACAATGACCGCCTGACCAACGGCACCTTCGAAGAGATGCTCGAGACCGCGTACGCTGCCTGGCACGCCGATACTCGAGCGGGCCGCGCCAGCCTCTTGGTGGCCGACACCTCCGCCGCCGTACACGCGCTCAATAAACGTGCCCACGCCGACCGCATCCTCGCGGGCGAGGTTGCACCCGGCCGTTATCTAAACCTTGCTGACGGCACCGAGGTATCCGCAGGCGACCAGATCATCACTCGCCGGAACAAGCGGACCGTGACCGACGGCGAGGGCGCCTGGATACGCAACGGCGACCGATGGTGTGTGACACGCGTCGGCCGAGACGGTTCCATGGCCGTACGCCGCCAACGCGGCCGAGCCACCGCTGTCCTCTCATCCGACTACGTCGCCAAGCACGTCGACCTCGGCTACGCCGTCACCACCCACCGAGCCCAGGGCCTAACCGTCGACACCGCCCACGCCGTCATCACACCGGCCACTGCCCGCGAAAACCTCTACGTCGCGATGACCCGGGGCCGACAGTCGAACAGGGCGTACGTCGCCGTGGCTGGCTTCCAGGAGACCCATGTGGCCGCTCCAGATGCCGACGAGGTAACCGCCAGAACCGTGCTCGCAGGCATCCTGCGCCGTCCAGGCGCCGAGCTTTCGGCTCATCAGATGCTTCAGGTTGAGCACGACCAGTGGACCTCCATCGCACAACTCGCCGCCGAATACGACACCATCGCCGCGGCAGCACAAGCGCCCCGCTGGCG
>DATCYH010000400.1:0-2302 GCA_036570405.1 Nocardioides sp. | reverse complement strand
CACTCGATCCCATCACGCCACTGTGGACCCCACCAGCGACGGCACTGGAACGCATCGAGCGCACAATGCCCGTCGCGAACTGGTCTGCGACCGTTGCTGGTACGACCATGCGGTAGAGAGCCTCACCGCTGCCCGCAGCCTTTACGGGAGTGCCCTGCGCAGTCTGCGCGATGAGCTGCGAGAGATGCTGGGCCAAAGGGCTAGCCGCGTCCAGTGGAATCCCGTGGCTTCGGTCGAACCTGTCCGGCAACGGGTGCACCTCAAGGGTGGCAACCGGATGGTCGGCGAGAGCGGCGAGCACAGTGCGAAGCTCCGACAATCGCTCGACCGTTATCGGCCCGGTAGCGGGCATCTCGGGTAGCGCTGCGTCCCCTGTCGCTAGGGTCCACACCGGGACGATCGCATCATTCTTGTCAGCCATCAGCTCCCCACTCTCTGCAGGCATTCTAGAGTCGCAGCCACGCGGTTGGGGCCGGCCAGGCTGACCTACGACTAGCGACACCGGCGCCTGACTCAGAGGTTCGATCCGGGACGGGTCTGGCGAAAATGTCGACGCTGCCACACGCCTACCGTGCTCTTGATCCGAAGCCGTTCACCGGCACCCCCATGCGTGGCGGATCTACCGTCGCGCTATGCGGACCCTGGGCATCGACCTGTCAGCGAAACCCGGCGAAGACCGGCGCATGCGAAGTCGACTGGATTGCGGGCACTGTGACGCAGCTCGACCGGCCCACGAGTGACGAGCAGCTCGTCGAGGCGGTGCTGAGTGTCGACATGGCCGCGATCGATGTCCCTCTCGGGTGGCCTGACGCCTTCATCGATGCGGTGGTCGCCCACCGGGACCGTCGGGGCTGGCCGCCCATTGCCGCCGAACCACCGGAGGATCGGCTGCCGCTGCGGTACCGCACCACAGACCTGCTCACCCGTAGTAGTGGAGCCCAGCCGCTCAGCGTTTCGAGCGACCTGATCGGTGTCGCTGCAATGCGAGGAGCCCGCATCCAGCATCTCCTCGAGAAGGCAGGCGTTGCAGTCGACCGGTCAGGGACGAGCGGCCGGCTCGTCGAGGTCTACCCGGCGGCTGCGCTGCGGAGGTGGGGACTGAGCAGCACGAAGTACAAGGGGTCCGCCAACGCCGACGCGTGCCGGACGCTCGCATCCGAGCTCGCTGCTGGGTGCGGCCCCCTGAGTGCAGCGGCCGCCACCTGTCTGGACGGATGTGATGACGACGGGCTCGATGCGTTCGTCTGCGCAAACGTCGCCAAAGCGTCACTAGGCGGACAGACGACCCGACCCGGTCCCGAGCACGTCGAGATCGCACGCCACGAAGGTTGGATCCACGTGCCGACCGTCGATCTCGCCACCATCATTGGCGCCGCCTGACTGGTCGAAACAGCAGATGGACGAGGGCGCGGCTCACAAACCACCACCCATGAAGACGATCTCATGGGTCAGGGTGCCGTCGGGATGGATCTGCACCTCGGCGACGGTTACGAAGCCGACGCGTGTCCAGTAAGTGCACTCGATGCGGTCGGGCGCCAGGAGCTCGCACTCCTGATCGGCGAGATCGCCGGTCAGCTCCTCTCCGAGCTGGGTCAGCTCCTGCGCGTAGCGGTCGAGGGGCGAAACGACCGAGGTGGTCGTCTCGATGGTCGAGGTGGTCGTGGCGGGAGGCGGGAGGGTGCGGTCGTTCTCAGGCTCATCACCCGACGACGAGCAACCCCCGGCCATCACCGACATCGTCATCAGTGCGGCAGCGACCGGGACGCATCGGCTCGACCACGAGCCGTCCGCCGCCGTCGTGCTCATCGCCTTGCTTGAACCGACCCGACGATCGCCAGCACGGCACCCGCGGCCACGATCCAAAGGCCGATGCCGACTGAGACGACCAGATCATCGTGACCCGTGCCCAAGACGTCGACGATCTCGTACAGCGCGATCAACGCGACGACACATCCCGCAGCGATCCGAGCGCGCGGTGCGAGGTTCATGAACGCCCAGATCCCGAAGAGAACGCCCAGCCCAAGCGTGATGATGCCGTCGCCATCGGTGCCGGCCTTCGAGACTGTGCCGAAAATGCTGGTGGCGCTCGCCCATGGCAGCAACGAACCGATGGTGATCGCGCCGGCGCCAGCGAGCATCAGGTTGCGGGCCGTCGAATCCGCAGTCGACACCGGCGCCGGGGGCGGCGGAGGAGGTGGGATCGGCGCCGGCCCGGGGGCTTGCTCGGGCGGATACCACTTGCCGTCGCTCGCCACCCACCAACCGGGCCCCTGGCTCTGGTCGCTCATACCGTCCCGTCTCT
>DATCYH010000399.1:0-3712 GCA_036570405.1 Nocardioides sp. | reverse complement strand
GGCGGGCTGGTTTGTGTTGTCGCACACGATGCTCCACTCGCGCCGCATCGGTGCCGACTCGGCCAGGGGCACGTGCACCAGGGACGAACCGACCAGGTGCGGCTGGTCCCCGACAGTGAAGACGAACGCGGCCCGCGCCGTCGTGGCCAGGTCCTCCCACCGGCGCATCGACCCGCGCAGGTGCTGCTCGCGCTGGAAGGCACCGAAGAGCACCGCCCGGTCGGCCTGCGCGGTGCACTCGTCCTCGATCGCGTGGGAGACGGCGATCAGCGACGACTTGCGCAGCACGAGGGGCACCAGATCGGGGTGTGTGCGCCGCAGCTCGGCGTGGACCGACGGCGTGGCCGGCGCGATCGCGCCGAGCTCGGCGATGGCCGCGTCCAGCCGGACCCCGACCGACTGGCGGGCGAGGACGGCCCGGACCCGATCCACCGTGCGGTGCTCATAGCGACGGTGTCCGCTCTCCTGGCGCTTCGCCTCGGGGAAGCCGTGTCGGGTCTCCCACATCCGCAGTGTCGCGGGGGAGAGGCCGGTCTGCTCGGCCAGTTCGCCGATCGAGAGCATTCGGGCCGGGGGTTGCATTTCAATGTCGTCTGGGGGCACCCTTGCAGTCTAAACCTAAACATAGTGTTTAGGAACCTGTTGAGAATTAGGAGATGTCATGGACGACACCACGCAGCCCACCGGGCAGAGCACGGACCACCGGGGGGAGGTGGTCGACTGGACCGACCTCGGGATGCGGATGTGGTCGTTCCTCACCGGCCGCGAGGCAGCGATCAACTATGAGTTCCAGGAGATGGTCGTGGAGATCCCGCGCGACACCGGCTCCAACGCGCCCCGCGCCACGTGGCGGTTGAACGGCACGCTGCGGGTGACCACCGACGACAACGCGATCACGCGTCCGGTCTGACATGGCCACCCCTGCGCTCCGGATCAGTGCCAACCTGGACTTCACCATGGACCTGCCCGATGGCAGTGCCGCCCATGGCCGGCTGCGCGGCAGTGGCCAGCGGCTCACCCTCGACGTGGACCGTCCCGAGGTGTTCGCCGCACCCGGTGACGCCTCGACGCTGATCGGCATCGCCGAGGTGATGGGCCGTCGGGGGATGCGCGTCGACGTCGTCCACGCAGGGACGGCGCTGCTGAGCCTCGGTGACGTCCGGGCACCGTGGTGGCACCGGCGGCTCACCGGCTCACGGCGCATCCGCCTGGGTGGGCTCCGCAGTCTGGTCGCGCCCGGGCGGGCCCGGCTGGGTCGGAGGAGTCCGCAGGGGGTCCTGCCCGATCGCGGGCTCGTTCCCCCGCCGACCCTGCTGCCGATCGCCCCCACTTTTCAGCGCCATCCCCGCCGTGTGGTCACCACCACGCATGACCCGGCGCGCGGAGGCCAGCCGCGGCTCGTCCTGGTTGCCAGTGAGGCGGGGGCCGTCTCGTCGCGGGTGATCTGGCTGCGGGACGACGTGACCACGATCGGCAGCTCCGCGGGCTGCGACCTGCAGATCGCTGGCGTGGCACCGGTCCACGTCGAAGTCGTGCACGACGACCAGGACGAGTTCGTGGTCCAGGCCCGGGTCCCCGGCGTCCGGGTCAACGGTGCGCCGGTCACGAGTCAGCTGCTGCGGACGGGGGCGAGACTCCAGGTCGGCAACGTGACTCTCGTCTTCCAACGCGAGGAGTTCGCGGACCACGGCCGCCCCTACGGTGGGCGCATCGGTGGCGAGCTGGGCCACCAGGTGCCCCAGCCCCCACGCAGTGTCCTGCAGGGACGACACGATGAGTGAGCCGCACGACGCCTTCGCAGCCTTCTATGACCAGACCTGCGTTCCGGCCTACCGCTTGGCGCAGCTGTTGACGGATGACGGACAGGCTGCTGCCGCGCTGCTGCGACGGGCCTATCTCGAGGCGTGGCGTCGACCCCAGAGGCAGGCGGCCTCGGGGCTGCGACCGCTGCCGTGGCTGCTGGGGCTGGTGCACGCCTGCGCTCGCGAGTCCGACTGCGGGCCGGGGCCCGCGGTGGACTGGGAGGAGGCCGGATGAGCGCCCGTACGTCGATCGTGCTGTTCACTCGCGACCTGCGGGTGCACGACAACCCGACGCTGTGCGCGGCCGTGGACGACGCCGAGACGGTGCTGCCGGTCTTCGTGCTGGACGACGCCGTGCTGCATCCCGACCGGCTCGCTCCCAACCGCACCACTCTCCTGGTCGACGCACTGCGTGACCTCGACGCATCCCTGCGTGAGCTCGGCTCCGACGGGCTGGTGATCCGGCGCGGCCACCCGGCCGAGGAGGTCGCTTCCCTGGCCGAGGAGACCGGCGCCTCCAGCGTCCACGTGTCCGGGGACTGGAGTCACCTCGCGCAGTGCCGACGGGCCGCGCTCGAGCGGGCGCTGACCCCGCTGGGCGTGGACCTGGTGGTCCATGACGAGACACTCGTCGTCGTCGCGCCGGGCGCCGTCGTACCCCACGGCAAGGAGCACTTCGCCGTCTTCACGCCCTATCACCGGGCGTGGTCCGGCCAACCACGCCGCCCTGTGCTCGACCCGCCGGACCGGCTGAGCACGCCGCGCGTGCGAAAGGGGCGGATCCCCGCCGCGGACACGCTGTGCCCCGGGCCGCGTGCCCAGCACCTGCCCGAGGGTGGGGAGGGCGTCGGCCGCAAACGCATGCACGACTGGGTGCGGACCTCGGTGACGGCGTACGACGACCACCACGACGATCTGGCCGGCGACGACACCTCACGCCTCTCGCCCCATCTCCACCTCGGCTGTGTCTCCCCGGCCGAGCTGGCCTCGCTCGCCGGACGCTCACCAGGAGCCGAGGCATTCGTGCGACAGCTCGCCTGGCGGGACTTCAACCTGCAACTGCTCGCCGCGAAGCCGCAGATTGCCATCGAGGACTATCGGGACCGCGGCGACCACTGGCGCCACGACGCGGACGATCTCGACGCCTGGCGCGAGGGCCGCACCGGATATCCGATCGTCGACGCGGCCATGCGGCAACTGCGCAGCGAGGGCTGGATGCACAACCGCGGCCGGCTGATCGTCGGCAGTTTTCTGGTGAAGACGCTCTATCTCGACTGGCGTGTGGGCGCGCGGCACTTCATGCATCACCTGGTCGACGGTGACGTCGCCAACAACCAACTCAACTGGCAGTGGGTGGCTGGCACCGGAGCCGACTCGAGACCGAACCGCGTGCTCAACCCGCTGCGCCAAGCCGAGCGCTTCGATCCGGACGGGGCCTACGTGCGCCGTCACGTCCCTGAGCTCGCCGGCATCGATGGCCCTGCGGTGCACACGCCGTGGAAGCTGCCGGAGGACGTTCGGAGTGAGTTGGGCTATCCTGAGCCGATCGTGGACCTGGGCGAGGGGCGGCAGCGCTTCCTGGCGGCCCGGGAGTCCTGACGCGTCACGACCATGATGCCGGTCTGGCCCGAACCCTCCGACGGCTGGTCGAAGGAGGGTTGGGCGGCGGTCATCCGATCTTTCTGTCTCCTCGCGTGGCGCAGGACCGCCAGCACCCGGCGGCCGTTCTGGCGAACGGGCCCAGGTGAATCCCTGATGGATCACCGGGGCAGCGCGTCGGGATCTCGACTGGCCGGATGGGGTCGACTGTGACATTGCAGCTCTGAAGCGATGATTTTCGCGGCTGCGGCGAACCAGATGAACCCTCGCAGCTGGTCAGTCGTGCGGAGCGCGCCACAATGGGCGGATGG
>DATCYH010000398.1:0-4053 GCA_036570405.1 Nocardioides sp. | reverse complement strand
CGGTCGGCCTTGACCTTGGACTCGGACTCGAGCCGCTCGGCCTTGGTGCGCGCCTCGCCGACGATCTTGTCGGCCTGGTTCTTTGCGTCGTCGACGAGCTCGTCCGCGTTGCGGGTGGCGATCTCGAGGAGGCGGGCGGCGGCGTTGGACGCCTGGGCCACGGTCTCCACGCGGATCGTCTCCGGCGCAGCGGCGGCAGCAGGAGCGGCGACCGGAGTCGGGGCCGCGACGGGCTCCGGCTTCGGCTCGGGCTTCTTCTCCTCGACCACCGGGGCGGGAGCCGCCACAGGAGCCGGAGCACCCGACTGGGCCGCTGACAACTTGGCCCTCAGATCGTCGTTCTCCTTGGTGAGCCGTGCGAGCTCGGCCTCCACCTCATCGAGGAACTGATCAACTTCACCCATGTCATAGCCCTCACGGAGCCGGACCGGAGTAAAGCGCTTGTTGCTCACGTCCTCAGGCATCAGCGGCATGACCTCACCCATTCGTTTGTCGTCATTGGAACGTTCTGTCTTTCGGAACAATAGCGTCTGCTCAATGCGCTGCGCGAAGCAACCACCAGCTGCCAGACGTCAGGGTGAAGCATCAGCCATTCAGGAAGACTGCCTGGTTCACCCGCATCAGAAGGTACGTCGCCACAAGGACGATCAGGAAACTGAGGTCGAGGGCGATGCTGCCCAGGCGCAGCGGCGGGATCACCCGACGCAGGGCCTTAATCGGCGGGTCCGTGATCGAGTAGACGATCTCCAGCAACACCAGGAGCGGACCCTTCGGGGACCACGAGCGCGCGAAGACCATCACCCAGTCGAAGACGAACCTCGTCCACAGCAGGGCCATGAAGATGAAGAGGACGACATAGATGATCGTCCCAATGAGAACCACGGGTTTCGACTCAGCTCTGGTTGAAGAAGCCGCCCTCGGCGATGCGTTCCTTGTCCTCAGCCGCAACGGTCACGTTGGGCGGGGACAGGAGGAACACCTTGTTCGTGACCCGCTCGATGGTGCCTCGCGTTGCGAAGACCAGGCCGGCCGCGAAGTCGACGAGTCGCTTGGCGTCGTTGTCGTCCATCTCGGACAGGTTCATGATGACCGGCACGCCGTCGCGGAAGTTCTCACCGACGGTGCGGGCCTCGTTGTAGGTGCGCGGGTGGAGCGTGGTGATCTTGGACAACTCGGCTACCACTCCTGGGGTCGGGCTCGGGACAGGCTGGGGGCGACGACGCTCGGAGATGCTGGCCACCGTCGCGGGGCGCGCCTCATCCTTGACCTGCCCGGCCGGCTCATCGGCGTACTCGTCAAAGCCCTCGTCGTCGGGGTACCGGCCGGTGTCTTCGAGCAGGCCGAGGTACTCACCGATCTTGCGCATTGCGCCGCTCATGTGACTTTCCTCCGGTGGTTCCCGCACTCGTTCTCGAGCGCTCTACGTGAATGGACACTACTTGATCAACGGTCGCTCACCGAGCACCGCGCGGCCGACACGGACGTGTGTCGCACCGCATGAAATCGCCTGTTCCAGGTCGCCGCTCATCCCCGCCGAGAGCACGGTCGCCCCGGGATGGTCGGAGCGAAACCTCTCCGCGAGCCCGGAAAGTCCTTCGAACGCCTCTTGCGGATCAGCCCCCAGGGGGGCAACAGCCATCAGTCCGCGGAGCTCCAGCGTCTCCTCGCCGGCCACCCGGTCAGCCAGGGCCGCCAGGTCGTCGGGATCGCAGCCCGCCCGATGGTCACTGCCCGGCGGGTCCAGGCTGACCTGGAGCAGGCACTCCAGGGGTTTGGCGCGCTCGGCCGCCCCACGGGCCAGGCCGCTGACGAGCTTCGCCCGGTCGACGGACTCCACAACATCTGCATAGCCGGCAACTGCGGCGGCCTTGTTGGACTGCAGCTGACCGATGTAGTGCCAGCGCACCTCGAGATCAGCACACTCCGCGGCCTTGTCGACTGCCTCCTGGTGGCGGTTCTCACCGACGTCGCTCACGCCCAGCTCTGCGAGCAGGCGCACGTCGGAGGCCGGGAAGAACTTGGTGACCACGACGATGTCGACCTCCCCCGCGGCGCGTCCTGCGGCGGCACACGCTGCAGCGACACGGCGGCGTACGGCGTCGAGGTTGCCGGCGAGCTGTTCGCGCCGGACATCGGTCGCACCACTCATGCCAACCACACCAAGCCAGCCATCCGCCCTGAGGCGGCGCCGTCGCGTCGGAAGGAGTGGAACCGGTCCTGCTCCAGCGTGCAGCCATCGACCAGGTTCACTGCGACACCGGCGCGTTCGAGCTGGGCCGCGACACCCGCTCCGATGTCGAGCGCGGGAGTGCCCCAGCTCGTCGTGGAGTAGGACTCCGGCACGCTTCGCGACACCTCGTCGCGCATCGCCTCGGGGACCTCGTAGCACCGGCCGCACACATGCGGACCGATCCACGCCTCAATGTCGGTGGCGCCCCGTGCGGCCATCTGCTCGACGGTCAAGGTGGCGATGTCGAGACTCATCCCGCCACGTCCCGCATGCACGGCGGAGACCACGCCAGCAGAGGCGTCGGCGAGCAGGATCGGGACACAGTCGGCGACCCGGACCATCAGTCCGACGCCAACAGTCGTGGTGACCATTGCGTCAGCCGTGGGCAGGCTGGCATCGGGATCAGCGTGAACGGCGTCGACGACGTGGACCGCAACGCCGTGGACCTGGTTCATCCGGGCGAAGCCGACTCCGCTTGCCTCGACCACCGCGCCGAGTGCCGCGCCGAAACCGGGCCGCGTCCCCTGCAGGTCGAGGGTTGAGTCGGTGAAGGCTACCTCGACCGTTGACCGGTCGGGGTCGCCTTCACGACGCTCACGGAACGCGAACACGGGACTCCTGGAGGCAGGTCACTTCAGGAAGTCGGGCACGTCGAGGTCGTCGTCGTCGAACTGGACCTGGCGCGGCTGCTGACGGGGTGCCTGCTGCTGCGCGGGGTTGCTCGGCGACTGGGCCGGAGGACGGCCGCCCTGGGACTGGCCCTGCCCACCCTGCGAGTGCTGGGTCTGGGACTGGGGCGCAGCGGACTGGCGCGGCGACTGGGCCGGCTCGCGGCTCGGGTTGAACTGGACGCCACCTTGGTTGCCCTGGTTGTTGCCCTCGTTCGAGGACTGGCGCTGGTTCGCGACCTGCTGCGTTGCGGCGCGGGTCTCCTCCTGCGTCTGCTGCGGGGCCTGACGACGAAGGACGGTGCCCTCGTTGCGGCGCTGGGGCATGCCGCCGTCGAAGCCTGCGGCGATGACGGTCACCCGGACCTCGTCACCAAGGGCGTCGTCGATGGTGGCACCGAAGATGATGTTCGCCTCGTCGTGGGCGGACTCCGCGACCAGCGCGGCAGCCTCGTTGATCTCGAAGAGGCCGAGGTCGGAACCGCCGGCGATCGAGAGGAGCACGCCGTGCGCGCCCTCGATGCTGGCCTCGAGCAGCGGGGACGAGACGGCCATCTCAGCCGCCGCGACCGCGCGGTCCTCGCCACGCGCCGAGCCGATGCCCATCAGTGCCGAGCCGGCGTTGGCCATCACGGACTTCACGTCGGCGAAGTCGAGGTTGATCAGGCCCGGGGTGGTGATCAGGTCGGTGATGCCCGAGACACCCTGCAGCAGCACCTGGTCGGCCTGCTTGAAGGCGTCGAGGACCGAGACGTTGCGGTCGCTGATCGAGAGCAGTCGGTCGTTCGGGATCACGATGAGGGTGTCGACCTCCTCGCGAAGCTGCGAGATGCCCTCCTCGGCGGAGTTCGCACGACGGCGACCCTCGAAGGCGAACGGGCGAGTGACAACGCCGATGGTCAGTGCGCCGAGCGAACGGGCGATCCGGGCGACCACGGGAGCACCGCCGGTGCCGGTGCCGCCACCCTCACCTGCGGTGACGAAGACCATGTCGGCGCCCTTGATGACCTCTTCGATCTCGTCTGCGTGGTCCTCGGCAGCCTTCGCGCCGACCTCGGGGTTGGCGCCCGCGCCGAGGCCACGGGTGAGCTCACGACCGATGTCGAGCTTCACGTCCGCGTCACTCATCAGGAGTGCCTGTGCGTCGGTGTTGAT